>JALGSS010000459.1 GCA_029821745.1 Candidatus Zipacnadia bacterium | reverse complement strand
ACTGCGTCGCCACTCTTGCGGAATGCCTCGGCGGCCAACGCCAGGCCGGTGTCACCCGCTTCGTTACCTTCGGTGTGTTTGCCGGTCGTATGTCCGAAGAGCTCGATGAACTCGGGATATGTGGTCTCGTCGAGGGGATCATAGACGTGCGGAAGAGCGATCCTGGTGCGACACATGATGTCCCCATGGAGCAGGTCTCGCACCCACTGCACCATTCCTGTTCGCACGGAGAGCACGGTGTAGGTCATGGTCTCCCCGGGCTTCTTGATGTAGAAGTCGTCACTGCCGACGCGGCCGTCAAGAAGGGACTCGCCACCCCGTTGGAGGTCGGCTACAACCAGGTAGTAGCCGGGCGTAGTAGCCGGGCTTGAGCGCGGATGTGTCCAGAGAAGCCTCCACGCGGCGGATCGAGCCTGTTGCGACGTCGCTTCCCAGGGCGAGTGTCTGCGAGGTCTCCTCTCCCGAGAAGACCTCGCGAAGCCGCACGCGAACGGTGTCAGAGGCCTTGAGCGCGACGCCCTCGCCTGTCTCGAAGACCATGAGCGCAGGGAGCGCCTCGGCGCCCTGCTCCAGGAGTACAACCCCGTCGCCGGTGTCAGCCCGTTCCCCAACCCAGAGACCCATGGCCGCCTGGTCAGGCTCGAGTCTGGACAGCACCT
The DNA here is from genome assembly GCA_029821745.1 of Candidatus Zipacnadia bacterium. Taxonomy (GTDB): domain Bacteria; phylum Armatimonadota; class Zipacnadia; order Zipacnadales; family JABUFB01; genus JALGSS01. Next base: position 7,225 of record JALGSS010000459.1, on the reverse strand, counting down.
GTTTGGTGTTGCACAGACGGAAGCCGCCAATGCGGAAGGTCAGCTTGTCCCCGTGTCTGTACTCGTTCTCGCACAGGTAGAAGTGCAGTCTGTCAACCTTGTCGATGCCCGGAGTCTGGCGAATCTCGTGTGTCACCTGAACCCATTTGCCAGGCTCGAAAGCGGGAAGCGACGTATTGATCCGCAACTGCTTGTCGCCCCAGAGAATGAACCGGATACTGGGTTTGAGGTCCATCTCGGTATCACAGCGGATCCAGTACTGCAGGGCATCGAACCCGCTGAAGTCAAGTGGCGGATCAGGTTGCGTCTCGAAGGACGGCCAGCCCATCGGGTACTGGCCAGCGTTGTGATGGTCGATCTCGACGCGGAAATCGAAGTGCTTGCCACCCCACGGTCCCTCGCCCTCAGCGACGGAGACGTTCCCTTCCCTGCCCCCCGAGTTCCGCCAGTCTAGGTCGAACAGGGACTGCAGGTCCCTGGTCTCCTCGACGATCGGGGTATCGGTCCAGCGCTGCCAGGGAAGGGGGGCCGCAGCCAGCGCCGGCGCAATCAGCCCTAGAATGCAGATAGAGCACGCAAACGTACGCGGTGCCATGGTATCACGCCTTGCTATGAGTTCACGCACGATCAGATTGCCATAGGTTCCCCGATTCCGGTGGCGTCTCCTCCGTCGTTCGCGGCGGGAGGCGCCCCTCGGCAGCAACTCTTTGACAGCCGCAGGATATGCGGTAGACTCTACCGCGTTCGGAGCAACCAAGTACCTGCCGCCACGCTGAAAGGCCGAGACCATCCATGGAGTTCTTCGATTGCCACTGTCACACGGAGCTGTCTGCCTGTGCGGAGGACGTCTCTTTACAGATGTATACCGAGATCGCTGAGAAAAATGACTGCGCTTTCTGCATCACCGACCACAGCGCGCATCTGTTCTACCCGCCGGGGCAAGCCTGGGCGTTCTGGGGAGACGACGCAGAGAGCATCTTCGACGAGAGCTACGCCGACGGGCTCATCCGCTGCGCTGAGTATGTGGAATGGGTCCGCAAGGCCCAGACGGGGAACATGCTGGTGGGTGTAGAACTCGACGTCATGCCTGACGGGCGGCTCGTGTTCGACCCGGCCCTGCTGCCTGAGCTCGACTTCATCCTGGGAGCCGTACACGGTGTCCGGGGTCTGGAGGACCGTCCGCTGGACGAAGTTATTGACGGCTACAAATCCCGAACGCTACGGCTTTTCGAGGCCGGTGCCCGGGCGCTGGCTCACCCCTTCAGAGAGTGGAAGCAGAAGGAGCGTACCGTCCCAGAGAGCCTGCTCGAATGGCTCGTCGAGACAGCTAAGGACGCAGGGGTCGCATTGGAGCTAAACTGCCATTTCCATGTGCCGGAGTACGACGTCCCGATGCTGAGGCTCTGTGCGGAAGCCGGCGTGCCCATCGCGATAGGCACCGACACCCATCGCTCGTACGAGTTTGGCGACTTCACGTACCATATCGAGATGCTGAGACAAGCCGGCATTGCTGAAGACACCTGGCCGACCATTCTCATGCCGGCCCCGGTGGTCGTTCGCAGCGACTAGCCTGCCCGCCGGGTCAGAACGGACCCGAATCCAATAGTAGCCGATCATACCGCCCGATGGGCGGAGCAGGAGCCAAACATGAGCAAGAGGCAGACATGGGTGACCAGAGGCTTTGAGAGCTTCCAGCGGGGCCAGTTCGGCAACAGCGGTCAGAACATGTACGTGTCCCGCGCCGGAGTCCTGCAGCGAATTCACCAGTTTGACCTGAACCGCAACGGCTACATGGACCTACTCATCTGCAACAGCCAGAACCACTGGGAACGCCCGCCCGCATACGTCTATTCTGACGTACTGGGCAGCCCACAGTGCGTGGAGTTGCCCTCGGACGGCGCCATTGCGGGGGCTGTTGTCGACCTGAACGGGAACGGGTACGACGACCTCGTTCTGGCTATGCGCTACAACGGGACGCGGACAGATCTGAACGCGTTCATCTACTACGGTGGCCCGGACGGACTCAGCGAGAAGCGGCTTGCTATGATTCCGGCCCCGGCGGCGAATGCCGTCGCAGTAGGAGACTTCAACGGCAATGGGCGTGTGGACCTGGCATTCGTGTCCAGTGGAAAGCTCCGCGTCTTCTACCAGACCGAACTAGGGTTCGAGCGAGAGCGGTTCGTCGATCTGGAGATCGAGGCCAAGAGCCTCGACGCCCGAGATCTCGACGGAGATGGTCTCGCCGACCTGTACGCGCTCGGATCGGACGGCATGCCGAGAGTCTACTGGGGAGGACCGGATGGCCTGGCGGCCGACCAGTACTCCGAAGTACCCGTGGCTGCAGTTTCTGGTGGCATCGGCTCAGAGCGGACCGAGGTCGGTGACCAAGAGGACCACCTCAAGGACACGGAGGTTCTCGCCAGGATCGTCGACCTGTCGGGGAACCCGTTTCTCTGCCATGCGACGCTGCGGTCGCCGTGGACACCGGCGACGTGAATGGTGACGGCCGCGAGGAAATCGTCATCGCGGCCCGTGACATGCATGAGGGGAGACAGTGTTCATGGATCTACTGGGGCGGCACCGACGGCTTCTCGGCAGATCGCCGAACTCCACTGCCAACTGACCGCGCGTCGGACGTGGCCGTCGGCTGTCTTGGCCCCGAGTGCGGCCGCGAGGCGGTTGTGATCGCACAGGATCGCAGCGAGGTCTCGTTCTCAGTCGATTCCGTTGTGTACGAGTTTGGCGAGGACGGGCAGTTCTCGGAGCCCGTGGGCCTGCCGACTTATCGGCCGGTTCAGCGGCCCTGGAGAGCCTGAGCTTGTGTTCGTGAACCACCGCGCCCGGAAAGTCGGCGGGGATATCGACCCCATCATCTGGTTTGGGGATGCGGATGGGTTCTCATCCGACCGCTATCACCGTCTCAAGGGCAGGGACTGCGTCGATGCCGTCTGCGTGGACCTCGATGACGACGGGTACGCGGATATCGTGACCGCGAACTGCTCGGAGAACGCCATTCATCTCGACCCGGGCTCTTTCGTGTTCCGCGGCGGGCCGAGCGGTTACCCTTACGAGCCTGATGTCGTTCTCCCGACAACCCGGGCACACGGAGTCTGCTGCGGCGACATCAACCACAACGGTTACCTCGACCTCATCCTGGGCGGGTTCGCGAACCCCGAACTACTCGTGTTCCACGGAGGTCCGGATGGGTTCGACACACAGAACCCGCAGCGCATCCACATGGAGATCGATGGCGTTGTCTACGACCAGACGCGCTGGATCCTGCTGGCCGATCTCAACAACGATGGGTGGCTTGACCTGTTTGTCCCTCACATCTCCTCTGACCGGAGCTTCGTCCTGTGGGGCGGGCCGGATGGCTTCGACATCAAGCGCCGCCACATGCTTTCGGCGTTCCACGCTTCCTGCGCGCAGGCGGCTGACCTGACAGGGAACGGATGGCTCGACCTCATCGTGGGCGGACACGCTCCCAGTCTGCAGGGACCGCATGACTCCTTCGTCTACATCTACTGGAACGGCCCCGACGGTCTGCGGGAGGACCGGCGGATGCAACTGCCCGCCAACGGGATCAACGCGCTGCAACTGGCGGACCTGAACAACAACGGACGCCTGGACCTGTTCCTGTGCAACTACCATGAGGGCCGCGTGCGCGATACGGATTCCTACATCTACTGGGGCCAGGAGGGTGGCGGCTTCTCGGCCTCCGATCGCTCCCGGCTGTTCATGCACTCGGCCTCCGGCTGCGTGCTGGGTGATTTCAATGAGAACGGCTGGATCGACATGGCCGTGGCGTACCACAAGGTCAACAACGACCACCTGGGGTACTCGGCGGTCTGGTGGAACGGCCCGGATGGATTCCGTGACCAGCGCGTCACGCATCTCCCGAGCGAGGGTCCTCACGGGATGGTAAGGCTGCCCACCGGCAACCAGGCCGATCGAGGCCCGGAGGAGTACTACGTGTCCGAGCCCTACAAACTTGGTGCAGGCCGGTCAATTGCGGGGATTTCGTGGGAAGCTGACGTGCCCGCCAAGACCTGGGTGCGTGCGCAACTCAGGTTCGCGGAAACACTGAAGGAGCTTGACGTCGCTCCCTGGCAAGGCCCCTCTCAGGAGAAGCAGTGGTTCGGCGACGGGGATTCCTTCGAGGAGCCAGGACCGAGGGGCCAGTGGGTGCAGTACCGACTCGCACTCGGTGCCACGGGTGGCGGACGGACGCCGAGGGTTACCGAAGTGACCGTGAGCTTCCAATAGGACGCCGAGGCGTCAGCCGATGAGGGACGCGAATCCGGCGTGCGGGCTGCGTGCCGTGGGGCCACTGGGACTGCGACCCGGCCGGGGCGCCTCGGTGGCCGCGCTCTCAAGCGGCGCTATGCGCAGGACATGCCGTACGGCGTCGTAGACACATCCGACAGCCAGAATGCTCTTCAGGTAGCTCAGAGGTACGAGAGCGCGCCCCTGGTACAGCACCGGGGGCACGGCCAGTTCGACTTCCTCGTCGTTGATCTCGGCGAAGAGGGAATCCAGACGGAACACGGCTGACCGTGCGCCCTTCTGAATCGTGAGGGTCTCGCCGGGCTTGTCATACGTGACGACAGCCCCGAGTGGTTCCGCAATCTGCCGAGCAGGGACCAGCAATTCCGCACCCGACCGCAATGGCGCGAGAGGCATTGCCAGTGGCTTCCCCGCCACCTCAACAACCGTGTCGCCGGGCAACGGATCGAAGCGGTACTCCTCCTCCGCGATACGCAGGACTACCTGACCTCCGAAGACCGGCACGAGGCCCTTCGCCTCCGACATGGTGACGAGTTGGTAGCCCTGTTCCTTCAGCTTGGGGACTGCCAGGTTCAACGCCGCCAGAGTCTGCCGGCGCTTCGCTGGGCCGTCGTGTAGCAGTATGACCCGCCCGTCCCTCGCGCCCTTCATGATGCGGCGGTAGATAGCCTCCGCGCCAGGCCGCTGCCAATCTCTCGTGTCAACATCCCACAGGGCTATCTTCATCCCGGCTTCAGCCACGACGTCCCTCACACGCGCGTTGTGCTCACCGTATGGCGGCCTAAACCACCGCACCCTCTCCTGACCGGCCCCGTTGATGGCGTCACTGGTGCGCCGAAGGTCCTTCCGGGCGGCGGCGACGGATAGCTTCGTGTAGTCCGCGTGCAGCCAACTGTGGTTCCCCAACTCGTGCCCCTCCGCCACAGTGCGTCGGGCGATCTCGGGCGAGTACTGGACTGCGTGGCCCATCACGAAGAAGGTGGCTCTAGCCCCGTGTTTGCGCAAAGCGTCGAGTATCTTCGGGGTCCATTCACGGCAGGGCCCGTCGTCGAAGGTGAGGGCAAGGCACTTGGGTCTCGACGGTGTGTTGGCGGCATAGACGATGGCTGTTGCGTCGGCCCGCTCGGACCGGTAGATCTTGCGGCTGATCCTGCCACGGCGGACGCGCTGGATGCTCCGGATCGGCGCAGCGCCTGCCGCGTCGACGGGCCGTGTGCCCCCAGGGAGCTTGCAGGTGGCCAGGAGGTATTTGACCTCGTCGTCGATCGTCTCGGTGACGTCCCGCGCCGGCATGATATGGAGCTTGTCGTGGCGGCGCACCAGCGAGGACAAGGACGCTTGTTCGTCGTTGCGCCAGGCCCGGGCCGGCAGTCCCCGGCCCGCTGACAAGACTTCACCCGCCACGTCCATGAGATCGCCGGTCTCGATACGCACACCGGCGAGGCGAGCGCAGTCAGCGACCGACCATTGTCGCCCGATGGGTACGCGCACACCGTTGACGTAGACACTGCCGGTGCTGAAGAAGAGAACCGTCAGGGCGACTGCGGCGGCAACCAAGCAGGTGCCTGCCAGCCGACCCGATAGTGCCTGGGCGGGGTGCTCGAAGGGCTGAGTTGGCGCTACAGCGCGGTCCATATGGTGTCCCTGTGTTTGACCTGCATGAAATGTAACTGCATTACTTAGTCCCGTCAACGCCCATGGCTCGCCCCACCAGCAGATAGCCCAGCATCCCCAGGATTGTGAATAGCGAGATGACCATGCCGATCCGCAGTTCCGGACACACAAAGGCAAACTCCACAGTGTGCTCACCCGGGCCCATCGGGACGGCACGGAACAGGTAGTTCGCACGCAACACCTCGGTAGGCACGCCGTCGACCGTACAGCGGAAGTGACGGTCGAAGGTTTCGCGCACAACAAGTAGAGAGTTCCCTGGTGTCCGACACCGAACCGTGAGGTGTCCACGCTCATTCCGTGTCTCGAGGACTTGGCCGACGGGGCCACCGGCGTCGATGACCACGCTGGCCCCCGGGCCCACCTCGACCGCCGGGCACGCGGAGTCGAAACCCTCGGAGCACATCTGCCGAAGCGCTTCGTCAGGCGTTCGGCAAGGCATCACAGACCTGGCGAAGTACGCCAGAGGCATGGCGCCATCATTGCGCCGGGCCACCCATGTCCCGGAGTCCTCGGTGATCGGGAGACAGCTCAGTGCGTCCCTGTCCGCCGTACAGATCAGCCGTGACCCCATGCTCGAGAGAACGGCCTCTGGGCGCGCTATGCGAAGCCCCGTCTTCGGGTCTCGCTCGCCACTGATCGAGTACGTGAGGAGCCGGTTCATCTCCGCGGCACGACGCGGGACCAGAGCGTAGAACACGTTTGCCGACCGCAGGTCGTAGATGACCGGCCGGTTGGGCCGGATGAACTCGCGCTCAGCCCAGTAGAACGACATGTCTCCCCCACTCCAGGCCCGACTTCCGAGAATGGACGCCTGGAGGCGCTCCTGGTCATGGATGAAGATGCAGTCGGTCGCGGATTCGCGAAGATGCTGAGCTAGGCGCGGCTTCCTCTGGTAATAGGATGGATCGATCGTTGGGTTGTACCCGTACGCGAACACGAACAACTGCACGGTGGTCAAAGCCACGGCGATCTCACCCAACCAGCGGATGTCATAGGGCCGGAGAAGATGCAGCCCGCACGCGAGTGCTGCCGCCACCACGCACAGGAACAGCAGCAGGTAGTGGGGATCCCGCAGGCTCAGACGGGAAGCCAGGAAGCTGAACTTCTCCTCGGCTTTCCGGCGAGGCGTCAGCATGTCGTCAGGAGAATGGTCGACCATCGTCTCCAGCTTCGGGACGAGGGTGTCTCGGGCCATGTTCATGCCCACCGGGACAGCAATGCAGCCCACGGTGCCGATCAGGCCCAGAATCAGCGTCGTTCTGAC
>JALGSS010000458.1 GCA_029821745.1 Candidatus Zipacnadia bacterium | reverse complement strand
CAGTCGTCCGCCCGATCCGAACTCCACCTGGGTGGTGCTCGGCTGATCGGTCTTCCATGTAACCACGGCCCAGGGCTGGCCACCGGCGAGGCCCCGCTGTGCCGGGTGCTGCACGACGCGAAGACCCGTGATGCGCGGGACACCGGGGCTCACCGCGGGAGCGATGTCGAGCGCATCGCCGACCACAGCGGCTGTCACGTGTTGGCCCGCTACGCGCGCCGCTGTCGCCCCCTGCGCGCGCACGCTCATCGCCGGCCGGCAGGGAGCGTCTATGTCGATGGTCCCGTCCTCCCATCGGACGCCAAGCCAGTCCATCGGTGTCGCTGCAGTCACGATGTCGGAGCCTTTGTGGCGAACCGTTGACCCGCGTTTCAGCATGATCTTGCTGAACTGCCCATCCTCGCCGCGGCGCACGACGGCCAGCTCACCGTCGAACTCGAACTCCCCGTAGCTCCTCATTCCGCCCGGCCCGTGAGACATCATGATCGTGTCCGTCCAGCGGCTCACCCTCCGCGCCTGCCTGAGCCGCGCGACCCGCGCGACCTCGGCATCGCGGATCCGGAACGCCTGCAGCTCCCGGAGTGACGGGCGTGAAGTGCGTGGTTGCCACCTCGTCCGCTCCCCACACAGTCTCCGCGTCCGCCACATCCCGCCACTCGCCGTCGCTCCAGTACTGGACGGTCATCTTCTCGGGGGAGTAGAGGATCTTCTGTCCATTCCACGTACCGTGGTGCGCAACGACGGCATTGATCTCAACCCGCTGCCCCAGCTCGACCCCGAAGCGGCCTGACAGCTCGACTCCGGGCGAGTAGGGGTATGAGGAGATCGCCGCCGCGATCCGCCGCGGTCCGAGCTCGCCGTCGGTGATCCGCTCGAGGCTGGACGACAGGTTCGTGGTGTTGATCTCGCCGATGGCCTCCCGCCCAAGTGCGAGGTTCTCACCCATGTCCACGCGGATAGCGTCGGGATCGTGGGCCGGGGCGTCGACGGTGCAATCGACCTCGATGCACACGGCCTCCGTGACCGGTACGGCGGCCCCATCCTGCATCACCGGCAGCGACTCGACGGCGACTTGTGCATTGGCATCGGGCGGCGTTGGGAACAGCACGTCGTAGAAGGCCTGCGGACAGTCACCTTCCCGCACGTAGGAGGCCACAGCCGACTTCGCCCGCTGGAACGAGCCGCCGGTAACGATCCAGCCAAGCATGGCCGCGCGCTCCTGCTTGGCCTCGGGGTTCATGTCGGTATCCTGAGCAGGCACGAGCCCTGCCTGCAGGCCCGCACGCATGACCGGCACCACCTGGACGTTCGCCACTCCGCCATGTTCGGTGGCCACCGCGAGCGTCTGCGGATTGATGGCCGCCGTCGCGCCCCGTGACTGAGTCGGCCCCGCGAAGTGGAAGAACTGCTCGAACGTGTGTCGGCCGTCGCCGGTCAGGAGGTCACACACAATGGCGTAGTCGGGCTTGATGAACAGAATGCTCCGGCGATGCCTGACACCAAGTTCGGCGTATCCCTGATGAGCCCCATCGACGAAGTCGAAGTCCGGCGTGCTGAGCCACTCATGGGGCTCCATGAGAGCCTTCGCCCCGCGCGCCTGCTGCCGGCCATCGACTTCGAGAGCGTTGTGCAGAGCCGTCCGGTACCCCCACCCCAGGAAGTAGTCCCCCGCGTCGGCGAGCAGCGGCTTCCCGTAAGCATAGAACTCGAAGTGCCCCGCATCGTTGTGCGCGTGTCCCATCGCCTGGGCCGACAGGTCGAAGTACAGGTAGGGCGCCGACTGCGGCTCCCAGCCCGCGCGCATCACGTAGTAGCCGGTGCCGGGGAAGGCCATCGACTTCTCCGCGGGCTCGTCCGCGTCGGTACCGTCGGCGGTGGCAAGCGTGGCCTTCAGACGCAAGTACGGGTCCTCGATCGCTTCAAGGCGGGTCTTGTCCTCGGCGGACATCCGGAGATGGATATACGACTCGAGCCGTGGGATGATCGCCCCCGCATTCCAGTCCGTTCGCCCGTAGGTGTCGCCGATGTTCGGCAGGGCGCCGTTGGGCATGGCGATGCGAAGCATGAGTTCGAGAAGCTTGCCCGCCTGCTCGACCACCAGGCTCGTGATCTCCCCAAACTCCCTGCCCTCGGCGTTGGCCTGGAGGAACTCCAAGCTCCGGCCGGCCCATGGCACCGGCACGGTCTGGTAGGAGATCGAGTGAGTGTCCCACGCGCCCTCAGGCGTGACCCGATCGACGAGATGCTTCTCGAGATCGGCCTTGCCCGCTTCGAGCCACTCACGCCACTCGCCAAACTCCGGGTACATGACCGCCACCGGGATCAGCCCCGGGTACGAGACGCCCCCGTACGTCATCAACTCCCGGCTGCAGGTGATGAACAGCTTCCAGAAGGCCATGTGCATCGGCGGCGTCAGCGAGGACGACTTACGCAGCACTTCGTACGCCGCGATGCAGTTGCAGAGCCGGTTGCGCACCTCCATCCCCGAGTCCACATACCGCCCCTTGAGCGTGTATCCGTAGCTCCGGTGTACCTGCCGGACCCACGATACCAGCATGTCGCCGGCTTCCTTCGCGTACTTCTCGTCACCGGTTCCCTTGTAGACCCCGGCGAGCCGCGAGATGATATTCAACTGGTTGAGGTAGCCGGTCCAGTTGAGCGACTTGCTGGGGCTCTCCATCCATCGGATAACGGGGGCAAGCTGGAAAGTCTCCACCTTCCCGATGTCGTTGTTTGGGATGCTGAAGATGTGGTTCAGCCACTTCTGGTCCGCCCTCTCCTTGTCCGCGGCGGAGCCTCTCAGCACGATCATCGAGTTACCCTCAGTGATGCCGGGGAACTCGGCGTCGGGCAGCACGGACCGCTCTCGCGTAGCGAAGTGCCGCACCAATGCCGCCCGCGCCCCATCGACGTCCCCCGCATCGAGGGCCATGGCCACGCCCTCCAGCCCGGGGTAGTCGCTGTCGACGAGGCGCAGGACATCCTCGTCGCTGATCTCACGGTCCACCGGCACGTAGTCTTGGGCTCCGACCGCGCAGGCGACCAGCACCGTGAGCAGCAGCATCGGCCCAGTAGATTCCACGGATAGCCCCCGTCCCTTGCGTAAGCTTCGTTGCCCCGGCCCGTCAGCCGCGTGATGAGCGCTTCAGCGGCCGAATCCCGGAGACCTGCAAGTCTGATTGCTCGGAGAGACGACTGCGCATGTTGACGTCGGTGTGTCTCTTCGCCGTTGCCCCTGTCCCGACCTGTCCCATAGAGTCCCGACAGTGGGATCGCGTGCGAGTGGTGGGCCTCAGCTAAACTCAGACGCAAGCCCCAGCACATCCATAGGGGAGCCAGACCCCTGGTACGGCATTGGACACAGCCCAATGAGCCCCCGGCGGAGCCGCTCCGGCACCCCTGTCATCGCTCGCCGACGATCTGAGCGTATTGCTGGGGGCCATATCGAGCAGGCGCGTGCCCGCCATCATTGCTGCAGGTTGATCCGCCGGTGGGCGCGAACTACTCTGCGCACGCTCGCGACGGTGCCATTCACCGGAGCGAGGAGTGGTGTCATTCAACATGCCTGCTCAGCCCCTGGGCGGAACTTGCGCAGATCACCGCGAACGAGGGCTCTTCCGTGCGGTTCGCGCGGTGGCAATTGACCTGAAGGGGAGTGGCGGTGCGGCCTGCGCTACGCTCAGCTCTCTCGAAGCATGGCGCGACTGCATCACCGGATCTTGTCTGCGAATGCACTGCTGTACGCTCTGTGAGAAAGGGATATCTCGATGAAAGTACACATCATAGGAAGCGGCTGCCCGGATGCGCGAGCGGAACGGTACGGGAGCGCGTTCCTGCTCGACATCGGCGCCGATTCGCTGTTGATCGACTGCGGGCCGGCCACGACCTACAAGATGGCGCGGATGGGACTGGCCGCGACGCAGGTTGGGCACGTGTTCCTGACCCATCACCACTTCGATCACAACGCTGACCTGCCGTGTTTCGTCCTCACGCGGTGGGACCAATCCAAGGGGACAGAGCCACCCCTGCAACTCTACGGCCCGCCGCTGACGCGACGCTTCGCTGACCTGCTGTTCGGCGAGGCCGGGGCCTTCGCACCCGATCTCAAGTCACGTGTCGAGCACCCGGCGAGTCACGAGTGCCACCGCCAGCGAGGCGGCGTGATGCCGCGGCCCGGCCTGAGCCTGGATGCCCACGACGTCGGCGCGGGCAAGGTGGCCGAGGCCAAGAACTGGTCAGCCACGGCCACGCAGGTGCATCACGTCGAGCCGACCCTGGTCTCCCTGGCCTATCGGTTCGAGACGGCGGAGGGCAGCGTCGTGTTTGCGGGCGACTGCGCCGACTGCGATGCCCTGCGGCAACTTGCGCGGGGCGTTGATACGCTCGTGATCGCCTGCACGCATTTCGGCGCCCCGCCGGCGAGCCCGGCCATCGTTGACGTTATCACCGGGACCCCGGAGGTGTCAGAGATCGCCAACGAGACGGGAGCGCGGCGCGTGATACTCACCCACGCCAGCCCCAGTTACGCCGTGCCAGGGGTCAGGGAGCGGGCCGTCGCCGACATTGCCCGATCCTATGGCGGCGCCATCCTGTTCCCGAGCGAACTGGACACCATTGACATTGGCGGGAAGGGGAATGCAGAACGGTGAGGTCCCCGGTGTTGACGGGAGGACCTAACCCGAACGTCACGCCCAAGGGCTGTGGACAACGCCAAGCCGGTGGCACTCCGACCGGGGCCTCATGACCGCGGAATCGGGGTGGCGTGCATCCGGCGCGCCTTCCGTGGGCGGGCGGCTGTCCGCGCAGGAGCTTTGCCGGGCTCGTGTTTCCAGTCGGCAGGACCTGCCGGCAGCGCAGGGCTCAGATCAGAAGGCGGATGCCCGCAAGACCCTCGTCGCCGAGCGTCCGAGAAGTCGGCCTAGTCCTTACTTGCATAAGTCCGCATACTTTGGTTTGAGGCTTGTCTGGTGCACTTCGGCCTTGGTCCACTCGAACGGCGCTGCGGTTTCATTGTAGCTGTCGGTGAAGCGCTCAATGG
>JALGSS010000457.1 GCA_029821745.1 Candidatus Zipacnadia bacterium | reverse complement strand
AAGGCGGTGATCGTGTCAGACTTCGTCGCGCCTCCCGTCGACTTCACCAGCCCAGATTCCTCCCCGCCTGCGAACAGCACTACGCCGTCCTGCACCACGAGAGTCGGCGCGAAAAACGACATGAGACGCTTCACCAGGGGGGCTGAATCCGACGCCCACTTCTCCCTGCCATCGGCACGGTCGAGGCAGATGAGTTGCTGCCCGTCGTGGAAGAACACCCGGCGGTCATCCACTCCGAGCGTGAGCGGGACGACGCTGGACTCATGCTGCCAGAGCACACGGCCAGAAGCTGCCTGGACCGCCATCACTTTCTTCGTCTTCCCGGTCCACCACGGCTTGCCGACGGCGCTCGCGTTCGTGTACTTGTCCAGGTCCAGCGCACTGTCGACCAGAAGGAAGAGCACGCCATCAGAGAAGAGGATCTCTTCCGTGCCCTCGGTGCCCTTGTACGTGCGCAGCAGCTTCCCTGTCCGGGCGTCCATTGCTGCGGTCGCGACGTTGAGGCCGAGAGTCACGAAGACGGTGTCCGCCGTCGCTACCATGCGCCGGTGAATCTGCGCCGGGCCGCTCTTGAGGGGCCACAGCCGCGTCTGCCAGTCTGGGATGGGCCTCTTCCAGAGCACAATTCCGTTGAACGCATCCCGCGCCACGAGGAACCACTTAGATGGGAGGACGATCGATGCGGTGGAGCCCTCGTCGAAGATATAGAAGAGCCTGCCCGCCGCCGAGACGAGGTTCGACATCGCCGCGATACGGTCATGGTGGCGCGACCAGCGAGGGCTGCCGATCCACTGTAGCGACCGGGGCGGCCCGATGCGCGTATCGTGAGCCACCGCGTTGTTGCCCGGGTCGTGCAGGTAGTGGGTCCACTCGTCGATGTCATCGGGCCACGGCTTTGAGCGCCTGACCCACTTGTCGCCGTCCCGGACCATGAGACCGCCCAGGGGCGCGAGAATACGCATCGCTTCCCGGGTCAGGCTCTCGGACGCGCGCTCCGTCACCACCAGGTTGACGAGATTGTCGGCGAAGGGCAGACGGACGCCGTCCCACTGGCTGACGGTCACCTTGCCGTACTCGCCCAGTGTCGCGATGCGCCGGCGTGCGGCGTCGACGCGCTCGAGGTCGGTTTCGAGGCCCTGCACCAGGAGCTGGGGATCCCGTCCGAGTGCCGCGGTCAGGCTCCCGTTCCCGCATCCAACGTGGACGATCACGCCGCCGGCGATTCCTGCCTCGGAGAGGATCTCCCGCGCCGCGCGTTGTGCTGCGGCGCCATCCTGGGCGAATCCCACGGCAGACGCGGCGAGCAAACAGCTCAGAATGCAGAGAACCGCACAGACGTAACGGATGCTGTCCCTCATGTGACTCGGCCTCCTTGGGCTGCGCTACTTGTCGGTCTCGGCAAACACCAGACGACGGCGCGGCTCACTCCTCGGCAATCACTCTGAGCGCGATGTCGTGAGCGAACGCGGGCGAGGTCAGCGCGCGCTCGCCCCCGGGATGCTGGAAAGGCTCCTCGGGCTTGGTGGACCCGGTCAGCGTATCCGCCCATTCGGCTCGGTACCTGCCCTCCGGCATCTCCAGGCGCAATTCAACGGGCGCGTTGCTCTTGGGCGCCTTCTCCCGGTAGATGTACAAGGCATACTGCTTGCCGGGTCGCGCCAGTGCCTCGATCGAGACGCCCTCAGGCAAGCTGCCCTTCACGAGTGCCTTCGCGGGATGCATGCGGATGAAGTCGAAGCTCGTGATGAAGTCGCGCAAGATCCGCAACTGCCCGCGCAGCTTTGCTCCACCGCCTCCGGGCTGGGTCGAAGGGTACTCAAAGGACCCATCCTCGTGGCCCACCGTGAAGGAGTAGTCGAGGTTGTTGTACAGCGCCCCGCCGGCGAGTATGAATGCCCAGCCCTCCATGCGGTAGTGCGCGTCCGCAGTGCCCTTGAAGCCCGTCTCATTGTCGCCGATGACCCGGTCCAGACTGTAGTTCATCGCCACAGTGTCGGGGGGCCATGCGTAGTGGAAGTTGAGGATCGAGACGGCCGGATGGGGCTTGTCGACCTTGGCCCTGCCGTTGGCGATGTTCTGGGAGATCAGGTGCCGGTGCGGGAAGCCGCTCTCCGCATCGCTGATCACCTCGGCAATGCGATGCTGCCACTCCATCGGCACGCCGCGAATGTATGGCTCGTTCATGATCTCGTAGTACAGGTTGTCGTAGCCCTTGAGCTCAGCCACGATCTTGCGGGTGAGCGTCTCCTGGATTCCGAGCAGGGGCGAGAGCGGGTCCGAGCTATACGCGGCCAGACGGTCCACATCGCCCACACCATTAATGTTGTTCGTCGCGTTCATCGGGCTCAGCGCCCATTGCTCATCCCCGTAGAATGGGCAGAACAGGTTCACCTCGACCACTATCCCGCGCGCCGAGGCCTTGGCGATGAAATCATGCAAGCGCTCGAAGTACGCCTCATCCCAGCGCGACAGGTCAAACTTGCTGCCGCCGTTGGCATAGCCCGGCGTGTCGCTGCGAGCCCACGGGCAGATGAAACGCCCTGGGGCCGGCGCCAGAGAGTTCCGCGTGATGTTGAACGCGGTGTCGGGCTCCACATACGCGCCGACGAAGGTGCGCGTGTGGTTCATCCCGTCTCGCTGGAGGGCATCGAGGTAGCGCGTGTAGTCGAAGTCCAGGTTCAGCACCGCGCCGTAGTGCTCGGCGGATGTGATGAGGAGAGTCGGCCTGTCGCGGAACAGGAAATAGTGGGGATTGTCAGGATGGAGACTGATCGGCCCATCCTCCGCACCGGCCGAAGTGGCCAATACAAGCATCGCGACAGACAGTAGGAGGAAGCCCTGTAGCATATGCCTCAGCGTCCCTTCGATGGTGAATGCTCGTCGTGGCTGCGCGATTTCACGACTTCGCCATGCATAAGATACGCCCTCCAGCCGCCCGGGTCCTTCTGACGCGTGGGATGTTTCACGATAGTGGGGCGTCACCGCCGCCACCTTGATCCCCACGGCAGCGACGGTTCCTGACATTGGGTTTCCTGGCACGATGCAGGTCCGGCCGAGAAGTCAGTCTGGCGCGCCATCTCCCACTGCCGGGAGGCCGGCCCGGCCAGCAGTTCGGCGGTGCCGGTCGATCCAAAGTGTGCAGCACGACAATATAATGAAAGGAATCTGCGCGATATTGCCGGGGCAAAGCTATATTGTCCCAGACAAGATGCTGAAGACGGGTAAAGGACATCTTCTCCACCATAACGTTAGTTGATCGAGAAGCAGCTCCATGGGATCATTAACCTAGAGTTTATGTGTCTGGCCGCAGCCGCAGACGATGGCGCACCGTTGCTGTGGGATTGCTTACAGCCTCAACTGCGCAGGTGTCCCTGTGGGAGGACCAACCATGAGACGAACGCTCCGGCGCACGCTCGGAGTCTTGCTCGCATCGACTGCTATCCTCGCATCCGTTGTGGGTGCCCATGCGCAGCTCGACCGCTACATCGTGGACAAGTTCATCGAGAACGGGAGGGTGATCGAGGAGATCATCGTCCCGGGCCGCCCACCCGCGATCAAGCCCGAGGCGGCGTTCCTGCCGGAACCCAACACCGCGATGGGCACCAACTCCCTGACCAACATGCCGGCGTTCACCTGGTGCTACGGCTGCTCGGCCACCTCGGCCGCGATGATCGCGGGCTACTACGACAACCACGGGTACTCGAACATGTACGCGGGTCCCGCCAATGGCGGGGTCTGCCCGATGAACAATGACAGTTACTGGACCTACACCGGCACACCTCCGGGTTCGTCGGGTGAGTGTCCCCTCAGCGCCACCCACATGGGATTCGACGGTCGCGCCACCAGGGGGCACGTGGACGACTACTGGATTGACTACCTGAATACCGGCCCCGATCCCTACATTGTCAATAGTTGGCCGGAGCATACCTGGAGCGACTGCACCGCCGACTTCATGGGCACCAGCCAGTCCAAGTTCAACAGCAAGAAGGATGGCGCCACCAGCTTCTACTACTACGACGATGGCACCCCGCTCTACGACTACAGCGGGTGCGAACCCGGCAACCGGGGCGGCTGCCACGGATTCCGGCAGTTCTTTGAGTCCCGGGGATACACGGTGCTCACGAATTTCAACCAGAAGATATACGGATGGGAAGGCAATACCAACGGCTACACCTTCGCCGACTACAAGGCCGACATTGACGCGGGGGCCCCGGTGATGATCCACGTCGAAGGGCACACGATGGTCGGTTTCGGCTACAACGACACCGGAACCGTGGTATACCTGCGCAACACTGGCACACTACGCGGTATCCGTATTCCGTTTGGCTGCCCTCCCCGCTCCCACGGTGGGCGGGATCTCGCCCGATGAGGGCAGCAACACCGGCACCGTTGGAGTGACGATCACCGGTACCAACTTCCGTTCCGGAGCGACGACGAAGCTCACGAAAACGGGGGAGACTGACATCGCCGGCACCAGCGTTACCGTTACCAGCGCGACCCAGATCACCTGCAGCTTCGACATCACGGGCGCTGCAACAGGCGACTGGGATGTGGTGGTCACCAATGATGACGACCAGTCCGGGACGCTGACCAACGGTTTCGAGGTCCTGGTGGGCGACACCACGCCGCCGGAGATCACCGGCTGGCACATCTGCTGCACCCATCCCGGATCCGAGATCACCGGCTGGCACATCTGCTGCACCCATCCCGGATCCCCCGAGATGGTCACAGACATCTCCGAGGACTACGTGGAGCCCCGGTCAGCCGGGGTCTGCAAGCTCATGCTCGAGTTCAGCGAGGCGCTTGATCCGGCCACCGTTAGCACCAGCGTGATCGGCATCCTGGGCATGAATTCCGGCGATTGCTCCTCCTACGTGTCCGATGTGACGCTGGGCACGGGTGACGACACGCTGGAGGTACAGCTCTCGTCGGCCTTGCCCGATCAGGATACCTACCAGGTGACCGTATCGAGCGCCGTGTGTGACCTCGCCGGCCTGCCCTTGACGGGCGATTGTGACCTCATCCTCAGCGCCCTCAACGGCGACGCGAACAGCACGCGCACCGTCAATACTCTCGACCTGATGGCTGTCCGCGCGTACTCGGGAGAGACGCTGACCGAGTCGAATGCCCGGTACGACGTGAACATGACCGGCACAATCAACACCTTGGACCTGATGGCGACACGTGCTCAGTCGGGGAACAGCGCTCCGGCTCCCGACTTCTCCGGGGGGGCGCCAATACCCGACGAGTTGCTGGCCCTGGACGCCGGCTGGTCGCGGGTCTCCATACCCCTTGACCTCGGCGCGCCGGCGCCCGAGGACGTGCTGGCGCCCGCCGGTGAACCCGGGCAGGACTGGCAACTCTACGACTATGTGGACAGCGGCTTCCAGTCATATCCATCCCCGGATGTGCGCCAGTTTGAGCCGGGGCGTGCGTACTGGGTGCAGTCGTCGAAGCCCGTCGAGGTCCCGCTCCGAGGCCGTCCGGTGGATGCCGGGCGTCCCTTCAGTCTCGATGTGGACGCGGGCTGGCAGATGCTGGGCAGTCCCTTCGCTGAGGCGGTCCCGTGGGACGGCGACCATGTGCAGGTGAAGACCGGGGCGGAGACCCTCGCGCTGCCTGAAGCCGTCGACCGGGGCCTGTTGTACCCGACGGCCTACGGCTATGACAAGGGCCGGAATATCCCCGTCCACCCCGAGCGCAGCCCGAGTGGGTTGCTCCCGTGGGGCGGCTACTATGTGAACGCCAGACAGCCGTGTACGCTGCAACTGACGCCGGGGACCGTGAGCACGCAGGCTGATCCGGCAGCGTTCACGCCCATATCAACCGCGCCGGGTGACTGGCAGATCCGGCTCGTCGCCACCGCCGGGGAGTTCAGCGATATCTCGACAACCGTGGGCGTCGTTCAGGGCGCGTCGGCGATGCTGGAGCCCCATCCTCCCGTGGGGCCCGGTGTCGATATCTACGTCAGCCCCGCGACGCCACTCACTGACGGTTCGCCCGGCTATGCAGTCTACCTGCGGGACAGGGCGATCAGTGGCTCCGCCGAGATGCGAGTGACGGTGGAGACCGATCAAGCGAATGCGCCTGTCACCGTGAGTTGGCCGGACCTGTCCAGCCTGCCGCAGAATCTGGTGGCGTACCTCGTGGATCCCGCGACCGGCAAGCGCGTATACATGCGCACGACGACGCGCTACAGCTTCACCTCGGGCGCGGGCAG
>JALGSS010000456.1 GCA_029821745.1 Candidatus Zipacnadia bacterium | reverse complement strand
TCTTGTGGGGCCCCCGGGCACGAATTCAAGTGGCAAGCTCCGCTGGGAGAAGAAGGACGCGTGGTGTTCACACAGCCCCCGGCCCCCGTGAGATTCCCGGATACGCCCTTGTGGGAAAACGGGTAGGGAGAGGCGTGGGGGAGGTGGCCGTTGCCGTCGTAGGTCTTCAGCCTGCGGCCGTTGTCTTCGCCCGACGGGAACGACACACTGCCAGCGGGGCGTGCCAGTGCCGCCCTTCCATGGGGCTTCGCGAACCACTCACCTTGCTGGCGCTGCAAGGCATTGGTTGAACTGTAGGAGCGCACTCTGTGCGCGACCGCCTGTGCCTCCGGAGGACCTCGTAGTCCGTCCCCTCCGGGTGGCGACATGATGAGGGAAGTCGTGGGTCGCCGGAGCGGCCGGACTACGAGGGCCTTGCCCCGAAGTATCCGGCCGAAGTCCCCCTCGATACGCACTGGCACTGGGAGTGCCAGTGGCACCCTTTCATGTGACTCGGTGGACCACTGGAGGCAGACGTGTGGCACTGGTTACCACGAAGTGGAACCAGTGTGGGAGAATGGCCTATCCAGCACACCGCCGATGAGGCCGGCAGTGTGCCACCCTTCCATGCGAATTCGCGAGCCACACACGTTGCTGGCGCTGCAAGGCATTGGTTGAACTGTAGGAGCGCACTCTGTGCGCGACCGCCTTCGCCGTTCCGGAAGCCACGGGCCGGATACGCCGGTCTCCATCGGCACTTCGTGCCACTGAAGAGCTTCGTAGTCCGGCCCCTCCGGGAGCGAAACAACGTCCCGTGCCGTTCCCCCCATTCCTCGCAGGAAGGGGGCCGGGGGGTAGGTGTCGTGCGGGATCAGTGGCACCTGTCCATTTGGGTCTACTCTTCCTCCGTATCCTCCGTGCTCTGCACCAGGTTGCCCTCCATGAGGACCTTCCCAGCCGCCTCCGGAGCAATGACCGTCGCCTCGTTGCCGTGCGGGTCGATCAGGTTGCCGCGGATCACTCCGCCACGCACGTCGCTGCCGATGCGGACCGCGACGCTCCGACTCTCGATGTGGTTGTCGCCGAGGACCAGCCGCCCCTTGTTGAACACCACCGCCGGTGCGTCGAAGCTCTCCATGGGACGGAGGATGCTGCAGCCGGTGATGACGGTGTGGTCGCCCCCGTTGATGAGAACCGAAGGAGAACCGTTAGACTTGAGCTCCGCACAACTCACCCGCACTCGGGCCCCTTCACCCTCTACCCGAAGACTCTCCGCGTGGTCCCAGAATGTGCCGCCGCTGATGCTGATCGTGTGGGCTCCGTCGACTTGCACGGCTGTTCCGCAGTAGTCGGTTGAGCAGCCGGTCATGATGCCCCACGTTCCGCCCTCGATCTCGCAGCCCTCAATCTTGTCCTCAAGCAGGAACCCGTAGCGCATGGCGAAGGCGAAGCAGTCCGTGAGCCGGATGAGGTCGTTCTTGCCCAGGTGGAAGCCGATGCCCTTGTTCAGTCCCCGGGGCACGGGACCCGCGTTCCATACCTCGATGTTGCGCAGCGCCGGGACGTCCCACGTGCCCGTGACGCGGACACCGATGTTCCTGGGCGACACCATGAACACATTCTCGATGTTCAGGCGCCCGACATTGGACTTTCCGTCGGTCATGATGCCGTCCCATGGGTAGCGGATGCGCATGTTGCGGATGTAGACGCCGATGCCGCCGATGAGCACGGCTGAGGAGCCCGTCTCCGGCTCTGCAGCGCGCGCGTAGTCGATGTCGAGGCCCTGCAGGGACCCACCCGCGAGAAGATGGAACACCGGGGCCTCATCCTGGGTCGTGACGATCGACGGGAGCGCGTCGATGTCTGCCGGCCACGCGCCGATCATCGGGCCGCTGATGCCCACGTTGTCGAGGGTGATGGTTCCCGAGATCAGGTAGCGCCCGCGGGGCACGTACACATGCTGGCCCGCCTCCTTCGCTTCCGCGACGGCGTCCAGAAAGGCCTGAGTGTCGTCGGTCTGGCCGTCGCCGACGGCGCCCTTATCCTTCACATTGATCATGTCAGCCGTCTGAGCGAAACACAGGGGAGTGAGCAGCAGCAGCGTGGCCATCGTCAGTGGGATGCGAAGCATGGCAAGGCGCCTCCTGTACCGTACGTGAGCGCAGAGCGGCAGTATTCGGTTGCGGCAACGGGGACCGGAAGCCCGATCCCCATTGACATGCGTACGTTCGCCGATTGTCGCGCGATGCCTTCCGGATTACTACGCGAGAAGCGGAGCGAGCCACTGCTGCTCGGCTTCGAGCATCTCGTTGAACATGGAGCGGACCTCCGCCGGGCTGCAGACGGCGGCGGTCAGCGGGTCAAGCAGGCACGCGTAGTAGGCTTTCTCAAGGTCTCGCTCGAGGACCGCCTCAACCGTGAGCTGCTGGACGGCGATGTTGCTCATGTTTATGTACGCGAGCTGCGACGGGAGGTCGCCACAGGCGCATGGATTGACGCCGGAGCCATCGGTCATGCACGGGACCTCGACACAGCAGCCGTACGGCAGGTTGCCGATGAGACCGTCATTCAGCACGTTCCCATTGAAGCGGAACAGTGTGTCCGTGTAGACGGAATGCATGATCCGTGACGCGTACTCCCCGGAGCGCTTCAGTTGCAGCGCATCATCCCGCAGGTCGCCGGCGTCGGGCACGTCATCCTGCCAGACACGGTGCGCGTGGCCGCCCTCTTTCTCGGGAGTGCGGACCTCCAGGCCGAACTCGTCGATGATGTCGTCGCGTTTGCGGAAGTAAGGCAGGTACTCCGACATATGCCGCGTGGATTCAGTGACGAAGTAGCCGAAGTGCTTCATGACCTCGAATCGCACCCTGTCACGGGCGAAGATCTCGGGATCCTCGGCGGCCTCGAACAGCCTCGGGTATAGGTCCTCGCCATCGCGCTCGAAGCTGAGGAACCACGACTGGTGGTTGATCCCGGCCACCCAACTCTTGACCTGGTCCGACGGCTCGCCGACGTAGCCGCAGAGCTGTCCATGTGTTCCCTGGACGCTGTGGCACAGTCCGATGTTGCGGATGCCGGTGCCCTCGCTCATGATCCACGTGAGCATCGCCATCGGGTTGGTGTAGTTGAGCATGAGGGCGTCCGGGCACAGTTCCTCCATGTCCTCGCAGATCGCGAGCATCTCGGGCGCACTGCGCAGTGTCCGGAATACCCCGCCTGGGTTGATCGTGTCACCGACAATCTGCTTCACGCCGTACTTCTTCGGAATCTCGATCTCGTACCAGTAGGGGACACCGTTGTAGGCAGGGCCGCCGACGGAAACGGCGATGACGACGAAGTCGGCGCCTTCCAGCACCTCGCGGCGGTCTGTGGCGCCGATGACCGTGGCGGGTAGATTGTGGTGGTCAACCACTTGCTGGACGAATTCCGTGACCCCCGCGACCGCGTCGGGGTTGATGTCCACGAGTGCGATGGTGCTGTCTTGGAATTCGGGAAAGGAGAGTATGTCGACGGACAGCCGGCTCCCGAAGCCGCTGCCCGCGCCGATCAGGACGATCTTCGCCATGGGATGGTCCTCCCGGGGTGATTTGTTTCCTGCTTCGGCGTGCCGTCTCGCTGTCTGTTGATCCCTCGAAGCCACGCGGGAGTGTCGGTCTCGCGTCGGCTGTCTCGCCGAACGGACGCAGAGCAAGGGGCCGTAGCGTGGAATGCCACGCGGGCACGGGCCCATGATAGATGCAAGATCGGGTGCGGCGTCAAGGCAAACTTCAGCCTGATGTGCCTCGAGGGGCGGACGCAGAATCTCGTCGGACCGACCTTGGGGGAAGGGACCGGGCTCCTCGCCAGAGAACTGGTAATATGGCTAATCCCGCGGTGAAACCGGCGCGGGCCATGTCGTCGCGACAATCTCGTACACAGGAGGGGAGCTTCATGCGCCTCGTCCCCGTTTGCTGGGCGCTCTCGGCCGTTTGTTTGATGCTGGCAGGTATCGCTGCGCATTCGCAGGAACGCATCCTGCTTGAGGCCGAGGAATTCTCGGCCAAGGGCGACTGGTCTGCCCGGGCTTGGGAGGACGGGTACTTCTGCGCCTCCTTCGCCAGCGATTTCGTCTCCCGGCAGGCGTTCCTGGGAGCTCCTGCCGTCGCGAAGCCTTCGGTGGCGACGCGCCAGATCACCGTGCCTGCCGATGCGGAGTACCTGCTCTTCGCGCGCTATGCGTGCCCGTACATGTACCACGCGCAGTTCACCGTGCGCATCGAGCAGCGCGGGGAAACCGTGTACGAGCGGACCTTCGGGCGGCTGCAGTCCCCCAAGATCTGGCCCTTTGGCGGGGGCATTCAGCCGATGGCGACCTATCCGTGGGGCGGCGGCGACAACATGGTCTACGAGGGCGGACCAGCGGAATTTCGCCTCTACAAGGGGGCTGCGCTGGTCTCCATTATCGCGGATGCGCAACCCGAGCCCGCCGCCGAGCGGCAGGTGGACTTGCTCCTGCTCACTCCGTTGGATGAAGAGGTCGAAAGCCGGCTCGCCAAGTGGTCGTACCTGCCCTTGGATGGCCTCCTAACCCAGGAGGGGGACCTGTCCGTTCGGGTCACCAATCCCGAGGACGGGATTGCCCCGTTCGTGGTCCAGCTCACCACGGTCGAGCATAGCCCTTACTGGGTTCATCGCCGCAACTGGCAGAAACCCTTCGTGTTTGGGGCAGAGGGGGCGATTGATGGGAAGACGATGATAGAGGGGGCGATTGATGGGAAGACGATGATGGGCGACTACCTGCCGCCGGGCGACACGACGCCGTGGGTGCCGATCGGCCATCGCTGTGACCGGCTCAACGAGTCTACCTTGAAGGCCGCCATCCAGTACTCGAAAGACGGCGTTAGCGGCACGAATGCGGTGTTCGAGTTCGGAATCCCCGGCCCATCCGGAAGCCCGAAGGTATTGCGCCGCATCGAGTACAAGGACGCGTCGACGCAGTTGATCCGGTTTGCTGTCCCCGGCGATGTGCGTGGGGAGAAGGAGATCGAGACCGCGGAAGAGCAACTGGAGCGCCTGCTGAAGTACGTGCGCTCGTTGCCGAAAAAGGGCAAGCTGCCCGAGTTCATCGGCATCCGGGGGATCTTCACCAGCCATTTCACCGGCAATGACACGTCCCAGCGGGTCAAGGACCTGGTCAAGGACCTGCAGGAGGAACTGGTGGGCGACGCCCTTGAGGGCGGCATTCAGGTGGAGAGCCTCGGCGACGAAATCCACCTGAGCCAGGCCGCGAAATCTCCGGAGACGGACGCCGCATTCCAGGCGTACTTGCAGGCGCAGGGGCTGACTCCCGAAGCTCTGCTCCCGCAGGCCGCCATCGACCGGGCTGCCGCGGAGAACGTAGCCGACCTGTGGACGCTCATCGGCCTGGACTACGACTGCCGGGAGACTGCGCCGCGCTTGTGGTACCACTCCCAGGTCTTCGGCTATGAGAATGGCAGCCTGCTCGATCTCAAAGCCAAGACCGAGGCGATCACGGAGGGCAGCAACGGCGCGACCCGAACGGGGGCCAACTATTCGCCACACCCCAGTTACTGGCCGAAGGAATTCCAGTGGGTGCGACCCTTCAAGCTGGGCGCGCTCACGATGCCGTGGAGCGAGGATTACGTGTGGGGCATCCCTGAGCTTTCGCCCCAGGTCACGGGCTATTTGATGGACGTGTTCCGCTGCGCCGCCAAGTACCACGATCTCCCTATCGTCTTTTACGTGATGCCTCATGCCCCGGGCAATACGCCCCGCGATTTCCGCCTGAGTTATTACGAGGCGCTGGCCCACGGCGCGAAGCTGATCAATAACTACTGTGTCACGCCGGTCGTGACGGCCTACACCGAGAACTACGTGAGCATCGATCACCTGTCGATGTACCGCGAAGTCCATCAGCTTGCTCGCGAGCTAGGCCAGTTCGACGACATCCTGTTCCACGGTAAGGTGAGGCCGGCTGAGGTGGCACTCCTGATGTCGGGCACGACAGACCTGTGGGACGCGTCGCCCAACTACAACCATGAGCGCAAGGCGATCTACTACGCTCTGCGCCATGCGGGAATCCCGGTGGACTTCGTCACCGAAGATGACATCGCCGACGGGGGCCTCGAGAACTACAAGGTGCTGTACATCAGCGCGAGTCATATGAGCACGAAGGCCGCAACGGCGCTGGCCGCCGCGTGGGTCGAGAAGGGCGGCGTCGTGTTCTCCTCGGCGGGAGGCGGCCTGCTCAATGAGTACGGGGAGCCCAACACCCCGATGCGCGCGCTGTTCGGTCTCGAGAGCGATGAGCTGACGGAGCACGATGCCCTGCCGGATACCATGCACACGCTGCCCCGGCTCCGGCCCGTCGACGGCTTGCGACTGCAGTTGCCCGAGAACCCGCCGGTTGCTCTGCCCGCTCTCGCCACCACCCAGTCGCTTGAGCCGTCCGAGGGCACGCCAGTTGTCGGCCAGTTCAGCAACAACAGCCCGGCAGCAGTTTTGCGTCAGGTCGGCGAGGGTCAAGCGCTGCTCGTCGGCGGGTTCCCGGGGGCGGCGTACCTGCTACCGGCGATCCCCGTTCGCCCGTGGGATCGCGGCGCAACCGACGCGGCCATGTCCCACTTCCTCCCCACAGACTTCGACTCGGACGCCCGGGCGTCGCTGCTCTGGGCCGTGACTCAGGCAGGCGTGAAGCC
>JALGSS010000020.1 GCA_029821745.1 Candidatus Zipacnadia bacterium | reverse complement strand
CAGCGCGACCTGAGCAATTCGGCGTCCCAGCGGTTCCTGCCTGAGGTGATCGTGGCTCTCGTCAACTCCACGCGTCGCCTGCAGCGCATCATGGGCAAGCTGGTGACCGACCCCGAGAACATGCGCCGGAACTTCGAGATGACGGCGGGAATGGTGGCCGCCGAGCCGGCCTACATCCTCCTCGCCGCCCACGGACACCCAGACGCTCACGAGGCGGTCCGCAAGCTCACCCTCGATGCTCAGGCGACCGGCACGCCGCTTGCCACGCTGCTGGACAACTCGGAGGAACTCGCTCCGTATTTGGCGAAACTCACCGACGAGCAGCGGGCCCTGCTCGCGGACACCGCCCTGTACCTGGGCGCTGCGGTTGAGAAAACCGAGGATTTGTGCAGCATGTGGGCCGGCCGTTTGGGTCTCACGGCGTAAGAATGCCGGCCGGCGGTCGGCTTCAGGGAGGACTATGAATGAGTCTCATTGGCATGGATATTGGCAGCACCAACTGCAAGGCCATTCTGTTCGACGCGGAGGGCAAACAGCTCGCGAGCGCCTCTCGTGAATACTCGGAGGTCTACCCTGGCCCAAGCATGATCGAGCTGCGCCCGGACGAGATGTGGGCCGCGATCAGCGCCGTCATTCAGGAAATCGCCGCGGCGGCCGGGAATGACCCGGTGCAGGCTATCTCTTTCTCGGCCCTCGGCGAGGCATTCACGCCCGTCGGCAAGGACGGGGAGTTCCTGCATAACACGATCGTCTCGCCGGACAACCGGGCGGTGGCTCAGGCGAACAGTTGGCACGACACCCTCGGCTCGCAACGCGTCTTCGAACTCGTGGGGATGCCCCTGCACCCGAGCTTCTCGCTGAACAAAATCATGTGGATCCGCGAGCATATGCCCGAGGTCCATGAGAAGACCTGGAAGTACCTGCTGTGGCCGGACATCGTGATGTATAAGCTCGGACTGGAGCCGCGCCTGGACTGGAGCCTGGCCGGGCGCACCATGGCCTTCGACGTGGTGAACAAGACCTGGTGCGGGGAGATGCTTGATGTCGCCGGCATCTCCAGCGACATGTTCGCCGAGCCCATTCAGCCCGGCGCCTGCGTGGGCGAGATCTCCGCCGCCGCCTCGGCCGAGACTGGGCTGCCGAAAGGCTGCCTGGTCGTCGCGGGTGGTCACGATCAGCCGATGAACGCCCTCGGCGCGGGGATCATCAAGGAGGGCATGGCGGTAGACGGGATGGGCACGGTCGAGTGCATCACCGTCGCCTTCGACAAGCCGGTGCTGACTGAGTCCATGCGGACCCACAACTACTGCTGCTACCCGCACGTGTGTGGGGATCTGTACGCCAGCCTGGCCTTCAACTACTCCAGCGGCGCGGTGCTCCGCTGGTTCCGGGACAACTTCGGCAAGGCGGAAGTCCAGCAGTCTGAGCGGGAAGGCCGGGACGTGTACGACATTCTGCTCGAAGACCTCCCCGAAGGCCCGAGCGGGCTGTTTCTAGTCCCGTACTTCGCGGGCTCGGGCACCCCATACATGGATCCGCTGTCGAAGGGCCTGATGGTGGGCCTCACCCTGGGCTGCGACCAGAAGACCTTCATCAAGGGGCTGCTGGAGGGCATCTGCTACGAGCTCAACTTGAATGTCCAGGGCCTCGACGATGCGGGCGTCCATGTCGACCGTCTGCGCTGCACCGGCGGTGGCAGCAAGAGTGACTACTGGCTGCAACTCAAGGCAGACATCACGGGCCGCGAGTGCGTGACGCTCAACGTGTCGGAGAGCGGGTGCCAGGCCGCGGCAATTCTCGCCGGTGTGCAGGCGGGAGTGTATGCGTCGGCGGAAGAGGCGGTCGGGCAACTCGTGCGGGAGAAGGAGAGCTTTGAGCCGCGCGCCGAGGAACATGCCCGCTACCAGGAGCAGTTCGAGATTTACCGCGAGATCTGGCCGGCGGTGAGCGACGTCGTGCACAAGATGGCCTGACCTCGCCCCGTGCGACATCCGGATCCCAGATGGCCTTGCCGCTGCTTCAGTGGCAAGGCCATCGTTTAGGTGGAGGTACTGATGCAAGCTATCGCGCTGGTCGCTTGCGCCGTCACCATCGTGTGTTGGGGCTCAGCGGGCATCTTCGACAAGCTCGGAGTGAAAGGGGTCGACCCGTACAGTGCCGTGTTGGTGCGGATGGTGTTCGGTACGGCGGCCATCCTCGTCATCTGCGCGGCTACAGACCGGTTGAGGCCGATTCTGGCCTTCGAACCGCGGACCTTCTGGTGTCTGGCGGCGAGCGCGGTTCTCGGCGGCCTGGTGGGCCAGATAGGGTACTTCATCGCCATTAAGTACGCGCCCGTCACCCAGGTCATCCCGATCACTGCCACGTACCCGGTCGTTGCCGCATTGCTGGCGGTCGCGTTCCTGCGCGAGCAGCCCACCGTGCCGAAGGCGATCGGGATTCTGCTTGTGGTGATTGGTCTGATCCTGGTATCGTCGGGCAACAATGGGAAGAAGCCAGCCGTGGATGGCGCGCAGCCCGTTGAGATCACAGCATCTCAGAACGGACCCGGGGACGCGCCGCACACCTGAGGTGGTTTTCCCCGACGGGCCTCTATTCGTTTGAGCGGGCTTCGAGAACCCGCGCATAGGCGTCTTTCCGGCTCAGGCCCGATGCGGCGCTGAGAATGCCGGCCGCCTGCTTTGTCGGCAGTTCGGTCTCGGCGATGAGACGCAGCAGTTCGGCTACATCGACATCCGCCCGGGCATCTGGCGCGGCGAGCGTCGGCGCGGGGCCGATGACCAGCGTGAACTCGCCCAGCGGATCGACATCGTCATAGTGCGCCCGCAGCTCCGCCAGCGTGCCACGCCGCAGTTCCTCGAACTGCTTAGTCAACTCCCGCCCGATGAAGGCCTCGCGGTCGGCTCCCAGTTCCTCGATGGCATCCTGGAGTGATTCCACCACGCGGTGTGGCGCCTCGAACAGAACCGTCGGAATGGCCCTCGTGGCGATCTGGCGGTAGAACGCGCGCCGTTCACCACGCTTGCGGGGTGGGTAGCCGGCGAACGTGAACTGATCCGCTTTGAAGCCTGAGACCGAGAGCGCGGCGAGAGCGGCGCTTGGGCCGGGAATAGGGGAGACCCTCAGCCCTTCGCGCAGGGCCAACTCAACGAGGTGCCCGCCTGGATCGGAGACGACCGGTACACCCGCGTCGGTGACCAGGGCCACGGACGCGCCGTCGCGCAGGATCCCCAGGAGCTTCTCGGCCTTCTCTCGTTCCGTGTGTTGGTGGTAGCTCTCAAGCGGTTTGCGGAGGCCCAGGTGATTCATCAACGTCTCCGTGCGGCGCGTATCCTCGGCGGCGATGACATCCGCCTCGCTGAGAACTCGTTTCACGCGATCAGACAGGTCCCCGAGGTTGCCGATGGGTGTCGCCACCACATAAAGCACGCCGGGAGTCTGGTGGTTGCGGGACATGTCCTATCCTCCCAAAGCAAAACAGACCCGGGCAAGGCCCGAGTCTGGTGGGGTCGCGCGGGCGGGGAACCTACCGCCCCCAGTCGCGCGAGTACCGGAAGTCGCGGTCGATAGACCGTTGCGAGACCTTCGCGATGATCGGCAGGCGGCGCTTGTACTGCGAGTTGCGCACCATGTTGTACACGCGCTGGACCATATCCCACGCGAAGCCGTCGTCGGCGATATCCTCCATCGACCAACGCAGGTCCACGAGCCGATACAGCAGCCTGTCGACTTCCGCATAGGTGAACCCGAGCTCATCCTCGTCGGTCTGGCCGGCCCACAGATCCGCGCTAGGCTGCTTGTCGATGATCGGGTCGGGCACGTCCAGGTAGTGGGCGAGCTGCCGCACCTGGGTCTTGTACAGGTCACCGATGGGGTTCACGGCTGAGGCCATGTCTCCCCACAGGGTCGTGTACCCGAGTAGCGCCTCCGTCTTGTTGCTCGTACCGACGACTAGGGCACTCTCCGACAGCGAGTGATCGTACAGGATCGTCATGCGCTCCCGCGCCATCTTGTTTGCGCGCTGCAGGCGGTCGGCGTCCGGGAACCGCTCGAAATAGGCGTCGATCTGCGGGGTGATCTCGATGATGCGGGCTTCAATTCCGAGCTTGTCCGCGGCCAACTGTGCGTGTTCAGCGCTCTCAGGGCTGCTGGTCTTGTAGGGCATGATGAGTGCGAGCAGATTCTCGCGCCCCAACGCACGCGCCGCGATGAATGCCGACACCGCGGAGTCGATGCCCCCGGACAGCCCGAGGACGCCACGGTCGAAGCCGACCTTAGTTATCTCGTTGCGGATGAACCGCGTCGTTATGTCCGCGACGAGGGAGCAATCAATGTCCAGACCGCTCATCGGCGATCCTCCGCAGTTCACGAAGCGCTAGGTCCAGGTTCTCTTCTTCGACCAGCGGCGCCTTCATGCGCTCGCGCCGGACCTCAGCGGGCCCGATCTCCGCGTCCACATGTCCCTCTTCCAGGCGAGGCCCGCGAGCGATAATCTCCCCGGTCGGAGCCACGACGAAGCTCCCACCCCAGAAGCTCACTCCGTCCTCATAGCCGACCCGGTTGCAGAAGCAGATGTAGACCTGCAGCAGCCGGGCGTAGGTGGCGAGCATCTCTTCGTATGTTCGCTGGATCGCGAGGCCGCCCACACCGACACCGCGCGAAGGCGAATTGGCCGTGACGATCAGGTACTTGATGCCGTCCTGCGCCAGCAGAAACGGGACCACGGGGTGCCAGACGTCCTCGCACACCAGCAACCCCATCCGACCAAACCGGCTGTCGAAGGCTCGAACGGACCGGCCCGCAGACAGGTAACGGCCCTCGTCGAACATCCCGTACGTGGGCAGGTACACTTTCCGGTGAACGTGGGCGAGGTGCCCGCGCTCGTAATACAGCGCACTGGCGAAGACGCCGAACTGAGACCCTTCCTCGACGAGGCCCGCGACGATCCCGATGGTCTGGCTGATCTCGGCGAGGTCCCGCAACTCACGCGCATCAACGGGAAGCGCGACCTCACTGGTGAGGTCGCGCAAGTAGTAACCCGTAAGCGACAGTTCGGGGAAGATCAACAGATCGATGCCATCTTCAACCGCCGCCTTGGCGATCTCGATGTGCGCCGCCATGTTGGCAGTCAGATCGCCCAGCTTGGGGGCGGTCTGGACGAGGCGAACTCGGAAAGCGTCGGTCGATTGCATGAGCTTCGCTTTCTGCTCAGTAGGCCATGCGCCGCCGCTGTACCACGGGAGACGGTGGCTTCAAGGCTCTTCGCCTAACCGGGCGCGCCGAACTGCTGCGCCTGCTGTTGCTGCTGGAAATCCATGAACTCGTCCAGCCACTCCTGCTCCTGTGCCGCCAGTTCAGGTTTCTTGAGTTCTTCGAACTTGGCCTTGGCCTGCTGGTGGACGAACATGCTCTGGTAGTCGAAAGTCTGAGCCCACTCGGACGCCGACTTGTACTCCTCGATGGCCTCGGATTCCTTCTTCTGCTCCAGCAGAAGCTCCGCGAGCTCCATATGGATCATCGGCGTGCCGGCGGCGCGTTTGTCGACGGCGAGGTCACTCAGGTACTTGGTGGCGTTCGCCTTGTCGCCGGCCTCTTTCAGCATTTGTGCGAGCTGGTACTTGGCTCCGATGTTCGACGGGTCGTTCTTCACAGCCTCATTGAGGAATTGGACGGCCTGCGCCTTGTTGTCTTCTTCGAGCGCCCGGTAGGCCGCCAACTCAGGATCCTGGATCTCAGTGTTCGCCTGCTTCTTCAGATTCTCAGTGAACTGGCGCCAGGTGTCGGTCTTCTTCTGCTCCAGCAGGTCATCCTCGTACTTCTTCTTGTTGTCCTTGAAGTCCTCGGGATACTCGACCTTGCGGTCCTCCACCTTGATGACGTGGAGCGCGTAGGGTGTCTCAACGACTTCACTGACCGCGCCCTTCTTCAGCGCGAATGCTGCTTTCTCGAATTCCTCGCCCCACATCACTTCGCCACGCGCGATGTAATCGCTGGGCTCAGGTGTCTCGCCGTCCGGCCCGGGCTGGGGCGTGGAGCGCAGGAGACCGCCCTGGTCCTTGGTGCCGAAGTCCTGGCTATACTCCGCGGCGAGCTTGGCGAAGTCCCCGCCCTTCTTGAGCTTTGCGATGACTTCCTCGGCGCGCTTCTTGGCGATGGCCTTGTAGTCCTTCGGCTTTTCGTCTTTCTTGGTCTGGGCCTTGTCCTCGCCGTCGGCATTCTCCGCTTCGTCTTTCTGCTTATCCTCGGCCTCAAGCTGCTGGGCCGAGATCATGATATGCCGCGCCATGATCTTCGTGTACTTCTCTTTGAGGTCCTTGTCAGAGACCTTGACCGCATTCTTCACATGGTCTTCGAGGCGCTCGAACACAACCGTTTCTTCGAGGCTCTTGGGTTCCTCCATCAGCTTTTTCCGAAGCTCTTGCTTATACTGCTTCAGCGTCTGCTGCCTGGACCGTAGGAACTTGGCCATGGCCTTGGGGGTTGGGAAGCGCTGGTCGACCTGCTGCTGAACCACTTCGTCGGCTTTCTGCTGGACGTCCTGCTTGGTAGCCTTGATGCCGGCTTCCTTGGCAGCGTCAAGCATGAGCAGTCGCTGAACCATGCCGTCGAGGATGCTGGACTTGAGGTAGCGATCGCTCGCAACGAATTGCGCTTGTGGGATGTCGGAGGCCTGGGGAGCGTACCGGGCCATGTATTCGGCTCGCGAGATGACGTGCCCGTTGACTCGGGCAACATTGGCGGACAGCTTCGCTGCTGTCTGTTGGCCCGGACCGGCGCCCCCGGTGTTGGGCGCACCGAACGTGTAGTAGGCGCCAACGACGAAGATGACCACAATAGCCCAGAAAATGATGTCCATGGGGCTGAGGGCTATCTTAGTCTTGCCGACTCCGATCTTCATCTTCCGACGGAACGCCTTTCGCATCCTGACAATCGACATTAGTGCGCGATCTCCTCGCTGGGATTACCGACAGCGCTACCTTCCAAGCGCGTGCGTCCCCTTGAATTCGCAGCCGATGAACCCAGGCTCGTCGCCCCGGCTCTACGTGCGGTGCAATAGGTCAGTTCTCTTCAAGCGCAGCCGCGGCCTTCATGGAACAGAAGCGGCCACACATTGAGCAGGCCTCGGGGTCTCTCGTGGCTCTCTCGCCCCGGACAGTTCTCACGCGGCCCGGGTCCAGAGCCAGTTCGGTCATCCGTTCCCACTCGAACTCGCGTCTCGCCTGTGACATCTTGTCATCCCAGGCTCGAGCGTTGGGCACGCCCTTCACGATGTCCGCGGCATGGGCGGCGATACGCGACGCCATGACACCGTCCAGAACGTCCTGAGGCGTGGGCAAGCCGAGATGCTCGGCCGGCGTCACGTAACACAGGAAATCAGCCCCAGCGGCCGCGCATATCGCGCCGCCGATGGCCCCCGTGATGTGATCGTAGCCCGGCGCGACGTCCGTCACGAGCGGCCCCAGCACATAGAACGGCGCGTCATGGCAGAGCCGCTTCTGGAGCATCACGTTGCCGGCGATCTGGTCCATGGGCATGTGTCCCGGGCCCTCAACGAAGGCCTGGACACCGGCCTCGCGCGCTCGGGCGACCAGCTCACCGAGGACGATCGTTTCGGCGATCTGCCCGCGATCCGAAGCATCCGCCAATGCCCCCGGACGCAGGCCGTCGCCTAGGCTGACCAGCACATTGTACTTCTTGAGGATCGCCAGCAGTTCGTCGTAGCGCTCGTACAGCGGATTCTCCTGGCCGGTCACCTTCATCCAGCGGGCCAGGAGGCTACCCCCTCGGCTCACGATGCCCATGGTCCGCGGCTGGCTCTCCAGAGCTGCGACTGTGCCCTGCGTTACGCCGCAGTGAAGCGTCTGGAAATCGACGCCGTCGGCGGCATGTCGCTCGATGACCCCGAAAATGGACTCGGCGGTCATCTTCTCGAATGAGCCGTACTTGTCTTGGGCCTCGCCGGCGGCCTGGTACATCGGTACCGTGCCCAGTGCCACGGGGCACTCCCGACGGATCGCCTGCCGTATCGCGTCGATGTCGCCGCCGGTGCTCAGGTCCATGACCGCGTCGGCGCCGGTGGCCACAGCCACTTCGAGCTTCCGCAGCTCGTCGTCAAGCTCCGGGAAATCCCCGGACGTACCAAGGTTCGCGTTGACCTTCGTTCGCAAGCCCGTCCCGATGCCGATGGGTTTCACAGGCCCGCCGGGCTGTCCCATCACGATGATGGTTCCGGCCCGCACTCCGTCGCATAGCCGCTCTTCGTCAACGCCCTCGTCGCGGGCGATCGCGGCGATGAGGTCGGCCGGCACACTATCCCATCCAGCCAGTTGATGCCCTGCAGTCTGCGAGGCATCGGCGGCCTGAATCTGCTGCTCGCCGAGCACGTCTTTCATCGTCATGCGCCTCCGTTAACCGGCGGGGCGCAAAAGAAGCAAACCGCCAACCAAAGGTGTCGGAGGGCGGTCGACAGCCGCATATCCACCGTCAGCCATCGGTCGCTTTCCTGCGCCGGCATTATCCGGTTCAGGTCGTTGGGGTCAGTGACCCGCAGGCCACTTTCTCAGCACGCAGCAGCTCCCCCAGCGACTCGCTTGAGTTCTCTTGGGTTGCCAGGCCCGTCGCCAAGCTTGTAGGTGATCAATTATAGGCCGAGATACCCACGAAGGGCAAGATTCAGCTCGCGTCGCCCTCGGCAGGCGCTAGCTTACCCTCAGCGACCAGTTGCGTCGCGCGGGTGAGCCTGTGGACAACAGTCTCCTGCGGGAGCACTTCCAGTAGATGAAACAGGCTGGGCCCGACCGTGGTTCCCGTCACAGCCGCCCGACACGGGTGAATGACATTGCCCGCTTTCACCCCGAGCTCCTCAGCAAGGCCCCGTACGGCACTCTCCAGAGAATCCGCGTCCCACGCCTCCAGCGAAGCCATTCTTGCGGTCAGGGCCTGGAGCGTCTCGGCTGTCTCGGGCTTGCCTAGCCACTTCGACCGGGCGCGCTCTTCGTATTCGTAGTCATCGGTGAAGAAGTACCGCGCCCAGCTTTCGAACACAGTGAGAAGCTTGGCGCGCTCCTGCATGAGCACGATGACCCGGCGCAGCCATGCGAGGCGTTCGGCCGAGGCATCTTCCTCGAACAGGCCGGCGTTCTGAATCCGGGGCAGGACCAGTTCCAGGATCCGGTCCGGATCGCTCTGCTTCACATACTCCCCGTTGATCCACTCCGCCTTGCCCAGATCGAACACGGCGGGGGACTTGCTGCAGGCGTCCAGGCTGAAGCGCCGCACGATGTCCTCGCGGCTGATGATTTCGTCCTCGTCCCCGGGCGACCAGCCCATGAGCGCGAGGAAGTTGAAGATCGCCTCCGGCAGGTAGCCCTGGTCTGCGTAGTCCGTGACGGAAACGGCTCCGTGTCGCTTCGAGAGCTTCGTCTTGTCCTCGCCGAGAACGATGGGTAGGTGGGCATACAGCGGCGTCTCGAAGCCGAGAACTTCCTGAAGCTGCATGTGGATCTGCGTGTTCGGCAGGTGCTCGACGCCGCGGATTACGTGGCTGACGTCCATCAGGAAGTCGTCGATGACCACGGCGAAATGGAAGGTCGGGTAGCCCGACGTCTTCACGATCACGGGGTCGCCGATCAGTGCGTTCTCGTAGGTGACCTCGCCTTGAATGAGATCGTTGACGACCGTCTTGCCGGTCTCCCTGACGCGGAACCGGATGCAAGGCCGGCGGCCCTCGTCGCGGTACGCCTGCCGCTGCTCGTCGGTGAGGTGGGCGCACATGCCGTCATACTTCGGCGGCAGCCCGCGCGCCTTCTGGACCTCGCGCATTTGCTCCAGTTCCTCTGGCGTCGCATAGCACTCGTAAGCCATGCCTGCCTCAAGGAGCTTGCTCAGGTAGTCGTGGTAGACATCCAGGCGCTCGGACTGGACGTAGGGGCCATGGGGGCCACCGACGTCCGGGCCCTCGTCCCACTCCAGGCCGATCCAGCGCAGGCCCTGGTAGATGACATCAAGCGCCTCCGGCGTGGAGCGGACCTCGTCGGTGTCCTCGATGCGCAGGATGAAATCCCCGCCATGGTGGCGGGCGGTTAGCCACGCGAACAGCGCCGTGTGCAGGTTCCCCACGTGCATGTAGCCTGTCGGCGACGGGGCGAAACGGGTGCGGATACGGTCGGCCATTTACTGAGCAACTCCCCAGTCCTCAATGATGTATCTTCTCTTGGTCTGAACGACCCCTGCGTTCACCGCGCGTGGCGCGAAGATCCATTCCTCGCCCGCGCCATCCTGTGAGCGGAAGCACAGGTGGTAGCTGAGCAGCGAGGCAACCTGCAGCCGCGTAGCCCGTTTGACAACGTTAACCTGCGCGTGCAACGTCTCGAACGCGATCCCTTCGCGGTACGCGCGCATCACCTCGCACAGCGCCTGGAAAAGGCTCCAGCTCCCCGCCTCCGCTTTCTTGCGCGCCTTGGTCAAGTCGGCCAGGCGCTCCTCGGTGATCCCCGTGGAGTCGTCCTCCCCCGCGTTCTCGACTGCGAACACGAGCCCTTCCTCACTTCTGGATATCCCGATCAGGTGCCCGGCTTGGACGCCAAGAGCCTCGTACATGTCCTTCAGTCCTACGACAAGGCCGGTGTCGGCGTTGACCCAGGCATCCCACTCCCCGTCGTCGCCGTCAACGAACTTGACCGGCGCGGCGGAGCGCGGAATCCCGAAGAAGCGCTGGTCCATCTTGCGCAGCTTCATCGTTCCCGCGGCCGCATGGTGGTACGGGACCGTGTAGAACGTCTCGTCGACGGTGATGAGGTCTTCTGTGACCGACACGTCATCATCCATGTAGTCTTCGAGGTATGGGTCCTGGACCTTCGCGGGCATTCCCTCATCGAGACCCGCAAGCTCCAGCACCACGTCCCCCTCGGCGGGCATCGGTACCAGCATCGCCGGCACGTCGGAGATCCACGCCGGCAGGGCCGCTCGGCCCTTGAACGTGTTCAGGGTCACGTCCATGATCGTCGGGTCGTCGTGCAGCAGGCCGTAGATGGAGTGGGCCGCCGGCACGAAGTCGGCGTCGTCGGGGTACAACTCCAGAACATTGAACAGCAGTTCGTCGATGGAGACCGGTTCCACCGATGAGTTCACGATCTCGTAGATCATCGTCAGGTCGTTGTCCTCGATGAAGTACCCGGGGTGGTCGTAGGGCAGGGGCTCATTCAGTACCGTCTCCAGATCGAGGGCCATCTCCGGGGCGGCACTGCTGCCCTTGGAGACGCGGTTAATCTTCTGGAGTTCTTCGGCGATCTGCGGACGGATGTCCCCGGGGCCCCACCGCAGTCCCGGCTCCGCGTAGAACCGCTCGTCCTCGAGCATGGCGGCAAGGAGGCCGGGCGCGTCGAACTCCTCCTTATGCAGCCGGAACACGAAGAAGTCGAGCACCTGATTGCTGATCGGGTCGCCGGCAGCCTTGACGATGTTCAGCGCCGTGTCCTCTGGTGTGCTGCTGCGCAAGACGTCGTCTGCGAGGAACGGTCGGTACAGGTTGAGTTCCTCGTTCTGATCCAGCCCGGTGAAGAACAGGACATCGTCCTCGTCCTCATCCTCCGTCACCAGCAGCAGCGAGGCAGGCACAAGCCGCCCGGCCACATCGAAGAACGCGTCCTCACGCGCCAAGAGCCTCTCGATGAGTTCTCTGTAATAGTCGCTGCTCCGCCCGGTGGTCCCGGCGAAGAACTGGGCGACAAGGGTGATCTCGGCAGGATACCCCAAGTCTTCAGTCAGCCTGTCCACGGCTGCGTTGAAGCTCAAGTCGGGGATTTCCCGCCGGATGCCGATGTCGTAGCGGCCATCTTCCTCGGCGAACCGCAGGTCCAGATCAAGTGTCTCTCGCGCGGCTGTTGCGGCGATCCCAGTATGTCGAGGCATCTGATGCAGGATGAACGAGGCCCTCGCGGGACCGGTTTGGCGCATCATCACCTCGTACAGCGCGTCGCCGATCCGGCGTCGCGCGTGCTCTGCGGCTGTACCCATCACACAGGTGCTCCTTATTGCGAAATCTGGGACGGACCACGCCGGAAGGCGAAGTGGCGCGGGGAGCGACCACTTCGCTCTCGAGCGGGTCGCGTCTGTGACAGCGGACGCTACTCGCTATCTGCCTATCAGTCCAAGGCTGTAACTATTCGGCCTCGAACGTCGTGAACCTCTGCCTTCTCCACCTCGACGTCAAGAAAGTCACCGGGTTGCAGGACCCCTTCATACGCGGCGACCGTGACCTTGACCTCTGCATCAATCTCGGGCGCATCTCTGTACGAGCGCCCGCACCACAACTCCCCGGGAACTTCCTCGCGCTCCAGGAGCACTCGTAGCCGTTGGCCCACGAGGCTCTCGTTGACCGCCAGGGAGATATCCTCCTGCACCTGCATCAACTCGTCGAGACGTTCATCCGCCAGCTGGATTGGTACCTGGTCCGGCAGCTCTGCCGCTTTCGTCCCGGGCTCGTCCCAGTACCGGAATACGGACAGGCGATCCAGGCGGGCCTCGCGCACGAAGTCGAGCAGGAGCTCAAAGTCGTCGTCCGTCTCGCCCGGGAAGCCCACGATGAAGGTCGTGCGGATCGCCGCCGCCGGGTCATGCCTGCGGAGGTCGCCGATCAGCTCCAGGTAGCTCTCCGCGGTTCCCGGTCTCGCCATGGCCCGCAGTATCTTCGGCGCCGCGTGCTGTAGCGGAATGTCGAAGTAGGGCACGAAGGGCGCCCCCGAGCACAGCCGGGCGATTGTCGCTTCGTCCAGGGCCTGCGGGTACAGGTACAGCAGCCGCAGCCATCCATCATACTCGACACCGGCCAGACGGCCCAGCAAGCCCGACAGCGACTTGCGCGGCGCAAGATCGCGGCCGTACGCGCTCGTGTCCTGGCCCACGAGAATGATCTCGCCGATCCCAGATTCGACCATGCGCCGATACTGGTCGAGCACCGCCTCCGGCGCCACGCTGCGGTACGGGCCCCGGATCGAGGGGATCGTGCAGAATGTGCAACGGTGGTTGCAGCCGTCCGATATCTTCAGGTACGCCGTCCACTCAGGCCCGGTCTGGACCCATGGCGAACTGCCATCGTAAACGTAAGTGAGCGGACCGTCAATGTAGAAACGCTCACCCTCAAGGGCGCGCCCGACCGCTTCGACGATTCTCGGCACGCCTCCCACGCCCACGAAGCCGTCCACTTCGGGCAGCTCCGCCAGTAACCCTTCCTTGTACCGTTCGGGCAGACACCCGGCGCAGATCAACGCGCGGCAGTGATTGCGCTTGAGGTCGGCCAGGTCGAGGAGGGCATCAATCGCCTCCTCCTCCGCGGGTTCGATGAACGCGCACGAGTTGACGATGATGACCTCGGCGTCCTCGACTTCCTCGACGAGTGCGTAGCCGGCCTGATCCAGCAGGCCGAGCATCGCCTGGGAGTCGACCAGGTTCTTGGGGCACCCGAGCGAGACCAGACCAACAGTGGCTTTCGTAGGCATAGGATTGGTCAGACCGAGAGGGTTTGAGACTGGGAGAGGGGGCCTTGAGTGGTGAATGGGCTGTGAGAGCTCCGTCTCGTTGGTATCGAATCCGCCGCCGGCTATCCGGCCCGGCCGCGGAGGTCTCTAGTCTCTCCTCTGGAAGATTAGACAATAGTGGTGGTGGTAGTTCGGTACGAAGACCTTCGGGTAGCCCCAGATGCCCAACTGCTTGGAGTTCTGGCACCAGATGCGCTCGCCCTGAAAGCTCAACGTCTGGGAGATCCGGCGGGCCAGATCCCACGCGATCGGCTTGACCTCGCGCTGTGTCGTGCGGCAGTTCTGCGCCACACACACGAGGTACTTCTTCGGCTTCAGCAAGCGGGCGCAGCCATCGAAGACCTGCCCCAACGTCTCAATGAACGCCTCGTATTCCTCAATGTTCCCAATGTCTCGTGCACCGTCACTATAGTGCGTGTCGAGCCCCTTCTCGGCCCTCTTCTTGTGGGTGGACACCACGCCGCCGCGGCTCTTCCGCAGCATGTCCCAGTATGGGGGGGAGGTCATAATGAAGTCGAACTGCGGCAAGCCATCATCCCCGCGCTCGGGACCCTCAATGCCCTCCCAGAGATCGGGCGAAGCCGTGTTCCGCGAGTCTCCCTGGATCACCTGCACGACGTCCGGTGACGCCAGCGCCTTGAGACGGTCCGCCGAGACCTGGGCATACGTCTCGGACAGCTCCACCCCGATGCCTCGGCGGTCGGTCTCCACGCAACTAACCAGCGTCGCCCCGCTGCCGCAGAACGGGTCCAGTACCCACCCGTCGCGCTTCGTGAAGAACAGGAGGAACTCGGACACCATCTCCTCGGGATACCGGGCCGGGTGCAGCTCTGTGTCCTTATTCTTGCGGTACCGGCGCGAGTCGCAGATGAACCACGACTTGGTCTTCTTGATCCACTCTTTGCCCGTGAGGTCGTTCAGATCGCCCGGGTTGCCGGGCTCATCCTCGGCCTGCGTTCGCGGCGGCGGGCCGACGTCGATCCCGGGCAGTTGCCCCTGTGAGTTCGTCTCGCTCGGCATGCAGTGCATCCTATCCTGTGTTGGCGTTGAGGAACGCGGATGACCGGTCCTCAAGGCGTCCTAGTCCTCGTCGGCCCCCGGCTCCGCGCCGGTCGCGAATTGCATTGCGTCTTTGTCGTCGGCATCGTCGGCGTCGAGCCCCTCGATGAGCGTGGTCGCTCCCGCCATGCCTTCGTCCTCATCGGCGTCCATCATCGTGTCCGCATCCGGCTGCGAGGCTTTGCCCCGTCCCATCAACACCGCGTCGGCCATGCCGGGCGCGACGAGTACATGCCTGGGTTTGGAGCCTTCATGGGGCCCCACGAGCCCCCGGCGTTCCATCATATCGATCAGCCGGCCCGCGCGTGCGTAGCCCACCTTGAAGCGCCGCTGGATCATCGATACGCTGGCTTCCTGCTCCATGATCACGTACTCGGCAGCGGCCGCGAACAGCTCGTCGCTGGCCTCCATCTCGCCTGAGAAGTCCTCTTCTTCCTCGGGGACCTCCGGGACGATGGAGAATTCCGGCTCGGCCTGATCCTGCAGGTGGCGGACGATCCGCTCGATGTCCCCGCGGGTTACGAAGGCTCCCTGGATGCGCTTCGGCTTGCTGGCGTCGATCGGCGCGTAGAGCATGTCACCGCGACCGATCAGCCGCTCTGCGCCCTGCCCGTCCAGGATCGTGCGCGAATCGTGCAGCGACGCGACGGCCAGCGCCACGCGTGACGGGATGTTCGCTTTGATATTCCCAGTGATGACTTTGACCGACGGGCGCTGGGTTGCCAGCACCAGGTGGATGCCCGTGGCTCGCGCAAGCTGGGCCAGGCGGCAGATCGAGAACTCGAACTCCGCCCGGGACTGCATCATCAGGTCCGCCAGCTCGTCGATGACGATGACGACACTGGGCAGCGGCTCGAACTCGTCGATCGAGTGTTGCTTCGGCATCCGCGCCAGCTCATTGTACTCCGCCAGGTTCACGACGCTCTTGACCGCGAACTGGTCGTAGCGCTTCTCCATCTCGCGGATGACCTTGCGCAAGACGTCGGCGGCCTGCTTGACGCTGTGGACGACCGGCGCCATCAGATGCGGCAGGCCGTCGTAGACCGCCAGTTCCACGCGCTTCGGGTCGACCATGACCATCCGGACTTCGTCGGGCGTGGCCCGCATCAGGATACTCACGATCAGCGAGTGCAGGCAGACGCTCTTGCCCGAGCCTGTCGCGCCCGCGATCAGCAAGTGGGGCATCGACGCCAGATCGACGATTACCGGCTTGCCGGCGATGTCTCGCCCGAGGGCGAAGGCCAGCTTCGACTCATGGTCCTCGTAGGCCTCAGCCTCCAGCAGGCCCCGCAAGCTCACAGTGGCCCGTGTAGGGTTCGGCACCTCGATCCCGATGGCAGACTTGCCGGGGATCGGCGCCTCCACACGCACGTCCACCGCCGCCAGTGCCATCGCGAGATCGTCGGCTAGTCGCACGACTTGGTTGACGCGAATGCCCCGCTCCGGCTCGACCTCATAGCGCGTGAGAACCGGGCCCCGCTCATAGTGCGTCACTTTCGAGCTGATGTTGAAGCTCGAAAGAGTGTCCTCAAGCTTGATGATCTGCTCAGCGGCTTCTTCCCGCATCTCCGCGCTCTCGATCTCCTGCGGGAGTTCGGTCAGCATCGTCACGCTGGGCAGCGCGAACAGATCGGAGTTATTGAGCAGTGCCGGCTGGTCTTTGGGCTTCTCAGCGGGCTTTTTGGCCTTGGGCTTCTTGTTGCGCTTCTTGGCCTTCGTCTCCGCCGGCTGCAGCCCCGCGGGGTCCTCAATGATTGGTTCCGGCAGCCCTTCGGCGACGCCGCTCGGATCCGGCTGCTTGTCCTCGATGAGCGGCTCGGACGGTGGCCGGAGAACCGGTGGTCCCGAGTCGTCAGGGTCATTCAACTCGACTTGTGGCTTGGGCCGCTTCTTCTTACGCGGTTTCCGAGTTGGGGCCGGGGCTGGACGGCGCCTTGCGCGTGGCTTGGCGGCTGCCTCCCGTGCGCGCTCCCTGACGTATGTCCCGCCGGTCATGACCCCGTTGCCGACGCTGGTGAGCAACTCCCTGCTTGTCCGGCGCGTCAGCAGCACAATGCCGATGAAGGAGATGCCCGCGATGAAGATGTACGCCCCGGGCGCTCCGAGAAGCCGCAGGAGCATGTATGCGAGCCCGGCGCCGATGTATCCTCCCCCGGCCAGGACTGCCTCGTGGTCCGCGAACATCGCTTCCCAGTGCCCCCCGAGACGGACCTGCAGCAAAACGAGTAGTGCGACGCCCAGCAGTCCGGTGCCGGTCAGGACCCTGACACCCGCAACCGGACGCGTCTCAAACCCATATAGGGCGGCTAGGAGGAAGATCCAGATGGGGACCGCGTACGCCCCAAGGCCGACTGCTGTCCGCAGCGATAGAGAGACCTTCGCCGGGATGATACCCATCGCGTCGCCATTGTACATAAGTCCGACGAGTACCAATGCCCCCAGGGTCGCGAGCCCAACGGAGATGATGTCTCGCTTCAGAGCGTCGTCATCACGATGCTCCTCCGCACGTGCCTTCGCCAAAACGCTCACCCGCCAGTCGTGGTGTGTTGTAGAGCTGCAGCGGTGCTGGGTGGGCGACAATTCTCTGGTTTGCCGCACGCCATTTGGCCACTAAACACTATAACACAAACGGTCTGGGAGCAAAAGGGAGCCCCCGAGCCGGGTTAAGAGGTCAGCTTGACTTGCCGCGACGCCAACGGCTATACTTGCGGCGTGGTGTTTTGGTGGTGGGGGAGCTTCCACAGGGCCATCGCCGCCCACTGCTGGCGGACCCGCGGGTATGCTATCAGAGCCTGCTGTCTCGCCGGCATCTGCTTTTCGGGTACCAGCGCATTTCCGCACATCTTCCTGGCACACCGCTGACTCCTCATGACCCTAGTCTACGGCCCTATCGCCGCATTCATCATCGCCGGCTTCGTGTTCGCCGCCGTGACCTTCGCGTTCGCTACGATCTTGCGGCCCGCGGACCAGTACGACAAGAAGCGCCTCGTTTACGAGTGCGGGATTCCTCCCTTCGGGCAGGCTTGGTCTCGCTTCTTCGTGAGGTACTACGTTATCGCCATCATTTTCGTGATCTTCGAGATCGAGACCATCTTCCTGTTCCCCTGGGCAACGGTGTTCAAGAAACTGAGTGTTCCCGAGCAACTGGGGGCGCTGCCCGCCGGGGAGATGGCTGTTTTCATCGGGATCCTGCTGGTCGGTCTTGCCTATGTCTGGCGGAAGGGGGACCTGCAGTGGACCTGATCAAGAACCTGACGGAGGAGCCGCTGCGGAAGGGTGCCCGCGACCGCCGTGACAATCCCCTTGCGGTCCGCTTCATCAGCATCGTCGACAAGGTGCTCAACACCGGCAAGGCGTGTTCAGTCTGGCCGATCCAGTTCGGCCTTGCGTGTTGCGCCATCGAGATGATCGCCACCGCCGCGCCACGTTACGATCTGGACCGGTTCGGCATCATCATGCGAGCATCGCCGCGCCAGGCGGACTGCATGATCGTCGCCGGCACGGTCTCCATCAAGATGGCCCCGGTTATCGAGCGGCTCTACCACCAGATGCCCGAGCCCAAGTGGGTCATCGCCCTGGGGAATTGCGCCGTGAGCGGAGGCCGCTTCTACCAGGACGCGTACAGCGTCGTGAAAGGCGTCGATAGGGTCATCCCGGTCGACATTTACGTCCCGGGTTGCCCGCCCAGGCCCGAGGCGCTCATCGACGGGCTGCTCAAACTGCATGACAAGATACGCGGCGAGTCCATCGCCGACGATCCCGTTCGACACGGAATTCGTCCGGGCATGGATGGGTATGAGGAGCCGGGCACGTGAGCAGAACCGAGAATCCCAAACATCCCGCTTCCATGCCGGATGAGAGGTGACAGCATGCCGGAGCGCGTGAAACGCATTACCATGTTCAAGGCGGATGAGCCACCTTTTGACAAGTACGGGGCCGAGCTGGGAAGCCTGAAGGAGAAGGACTTGGTGGCAGTGAGGGATGATGGCACGATCTCGGTGTGCCCTGCCGCCGCTGCAGAGGACATCAGCAACCCAGAGCGCCAGGTCATCTACCGCCTGCTCGGCTACGAAGCAACGGACGATGCGACGCCCCTCATAGCCAAACGGGCCGGCGTTGTCGGGGGACGTGCAGCCGTGGCCGGCACGCGAATACCTGTCTGGCAAGTCGCCCAGGCTCTTGAGGCCGGCACCGGCAGTGCCGGTCTCCGCGAGCAGTTCGGACTCTCTGACGAGCAGATAGCCCAGGCAACGGCCTACGCAGACGCGCACCCGGATGAGATCAGGCGAGACATCTTCGACAACGCTGTGACAAGCAGAAAGAGCGCATGAGGTTCCTCGTTGATGAGGATGTTTTCGTATGCCTCAAATTCATCCTTGACGAGTGGGGACACGACGCTGATGCTGTACAGTTGGTGGGGTTGCAGGGGTCATCGGATCAAGACGTGCTCAGCCACGCGGTGAATGAGCAGCGAGTCATAGTCACCTTCAACACCAACGATTTCGAGCAGCTCCACGAAGAGTGCCGACAGCAGGGGAGGGACCACCCGGGGATCGTCGTCTGCCAACAGCAGGACGGATACGGGACCTTCGGTCGCATGCTTCGTTGGATGCGGGCCATGCTGGAGACAGTGGGTCCGGCGGGATTCGCGAACACTATCCTGTACCTGCACACATTCCAGTAGCCACAGGGCGCCCTGAATTCACCATGTCCAACAACTCAGCGATCCCAACTGATCTCGCCGAGCGCTTCGGAGACGCCATCAGTGTGGCCGCCGATGGTGCGTGGGAATTGACCCTAGCCCCCGACGCATTGCGCGACGCCCTGGTCCATCTGGGCCAGGAGCGAGAGCCGGCCTTCGATTACCTTATCGACCTCTTCGGCGTGGACTATGGCGAGGAGCTTGAAGTGGTCTATCAGGTCGCGAGCGCGATGGGCCCCGAGGTCGTGCGCGTTCGTGCGCGACTTCCTCGCAGAGGTCCCAGTGTCCGCACCGTCACCGATATCTGGGC
This sequence comes from Candidatus Zipacnadia bacterium, assembly GCA_029821745.1. Lineage (GTDB taxonomy): Bacteria > Armatimonadota > Zipacnadia > Zipacnadales > JABUFB01 > JALGSS01. The sequence goes on along the minus strand of JALGSS010000020.1, from coordinate 941 downwards.
CGGCGCGTCCTGGGCTGAGCGCGAGATGATGGAGATGTACGGGATCGCGGTGGAGGACCTGGCCGACACGCGACATCTGCTGCTCCCGGACGACTGGAAGGGCTTCCCGCTGCGGAAGGACTACAAGTACCCGGACGATCACCCGTGGCTCTCGCGCGATCCACTGCATGAGGACCCGGCGAAGTACATCGCTGAACACCCGGTGGAGGAGTAACCGCCCGCGGAGAGTCGCCGGCCACTGAGGGCCGCTTCATCCCCAGGCACCCATCGCCTATGCCCGAGCCTCGCACAGGAGAAACTGAAGAGCTCCTCATCAACATGGGGCCGCAGCACCCGAGCACTCACGGCGTGCTGCGCGTTGTGTTGCGTGTGGACGGCGAGGTCGTCATCGACGCCGACCCGCATATCGGGTATCTGCACAGCTCCCTGGAGAAGATCGGCGAGGCGAAGACCTGGAAGCAGTATGTGGCCTTCACCGACCGCTACGACTACCTGAGCGCGATCAATAACGAGTTTGCGTACGTCAGGGCGGTCGAGAAGCTGCTGGGCATCGAGGTCACGGAGCGCTGCGAGTACCTGCGCGTGCTGATGGCCGAAGTACAGCGCATCGCCAGCCACCTCATGTATGTGACAGCGGTGGGATTGGACACAGGCGCGACGACAGTCTACCTGCACTGTTTCCGCGACCGCGAGCGGCTTGTCGACCTGCTTGAGAATGCGACGGGCCAGCGCCTGCTCTACCACTATTTCCGGATCGGCGGCCTGCGAAACGACCTGCCCCACGACTTCATTGACGGGTTGCGCGACTTCATCGACTACTTCCCGGCCCGGCTGAAGGAATACGAGAACCTGCTCACCAAGAACCGTGTGTTCCGCGCCCGTACGGAGGGCGTCGCGGTGATCTCCCAAGACGAGGCGATTCGGCACGGCATGTCCGGCCC
>JALGSS010000455.1 GCA_029821745.1 Candidatus Zipacnadia bacterium | reverse complement strand
ACACGAAACGGGCCCCATCATTGTGACATACTGACAGGGCCCGGAGGTTCGTTCCGGTTGACTGCCGTGTGATCCACTACGGACGCGTCTCGCGGATCATGCGGCCGTCTTTCAACTCGATGATGCGGTCGCAGTGGTCCGCCTGCTCCAGGTCGTGGGTGGCCATGATAATCGCCAGGCCATCCTCCCGGAGGCCCTCGAACAGCTCCAGGACTTCGTCTCGCGCCTGGCTTTCGAGCCGACCTGTGGGTTCATCGGCAAGGAGCACCTTAGGCTGATTGATGAGCGCCCGGGCGATAGCGATCCGCTGCCTGTCTCCGCCGGACAGTGAGTTCGGCCGGAGGTCCAGCTTCCCGTCCAGGCCGACCTTGTGGGCCATCTCGTGCACCCGCTCCTCATCCGTCCGCCGGGCGAACATGGGAAGCCGGATGTTCTCCACGGCGGTCAGTGTTGGGATCAGATAGAAGAGCTGGAACACGAACCCAATGTGATCGCGCCGGAACTCAACCAGGTCCTTCTCGGCGAGGCCCGTGATCTCGTTGCCGCCAATCCACAGCTTCCCCTTCGTCGGCCGGTCCAGACATCCGGCCAGGTTGAGGAAGGTGGTCTTGCCGGACCCCGAGCGGCCCACGATGCCGACCATCTCGCCAGGATCGACGGCGAGGGAGAAGTCCGCCAGGGCATGCACGGTCTCGGAGCCGCGCTCATAGGTGCGCCAAAGGCCGTCGGCTCTGACCGCTTGCCCATGCTCAGTTGTCATGGTGCTCACCTCCTGCGATACGTCCGTCGCGGATCGGGATCACGCGAGAGAAGCGCTCCGCCAGCTCGTGGTCGTGAGTGGCGACGAGAACGGTCAGGCCCCGCTCCTCGTTGAGCTTGCGGAGGACTGCGAATATCTCATCCCGCGTCTTCGTGTCCAGATTGCCTGTAGGTTCATCCGCAAGCAGCAGCCCAGGGTCGTTCACGAGGGACCTGGCGATAGCGACGCGCTGCATTTCGCCGCCTGACAGTTCCGCCGGCCGGTGCGTCAGACGGTGTCCGAGCCCCACGGACTCGAGCAGCTCCACCGCGCGGTCCCGATCCGGCTTGCCTGTCCAGAGCATCGGGAGCGCCACGTTCTCCGTGGCAGTGAGTGTCGGGATCAGGAAGAACTCGGTGAACACCAGGCCGATATGCTCCCGGCGCATGGTGTCCAGCCGCCCCTCGCTCAGTGAGGAGCGGCCATTGAACACTTCCGTTCCTGCCACGCTCAATGTGCCGCCGGAGGGCCTGTCGAGGCAGCCCACCAGGTTCAGCGTGGTTGTCTTGCCCGCGCCGGATGGCCCGAGCAGCACCGCGAACTCGCCCTGTTCGAGACGCATGTCGATACCCTTGAGCGCCTCGACCTTCTGGCGCCCCAGGGGATAAGTCTTCTGAAGGCTTGTCGCCTGTACGATGGGACCGTTCATGATGCACCACCTCGGATGGCCTCAATCGGGCTCACAGAGGAGGCCCGGAACGCGGGATACGTACCCGCGATGAGGCCGAGCACCGCCGCCACGAGCATGCACAGGCCGACGGTGTCCCACGCGAACCCCAGCGCGAAGTCAGCCGGGACGTGGGGCAGGATGCGGACCATCAGGGCCACGATCAGCCGCGAGGATCCGATGGCGAGCAGGACTCCGGCCACTCCGCCCGCGAGACACGTGAACAAGGTCTCCAGCCAGATCAGGCGGAAGACATCGCCGGCCGATGCACCCATCGCCTTCAGCATCCCGATCTCGTTCGTGCGTTCGTAGACCGTCATCATGATTGTGTTCAGCACACCAACGCCGCCGACGAGCAAGGCCACAATGACGATGGCCAGGACGAACACCCGAGTGTTCGCCAGCAGCGACTTAAGAGTGCCAAGTAACTCCGACAGCGGGAACACGTTCATGGAGGCCTCGGCCTCCTTCGCCCGGTCGCGCAGCTCGTCAGCGATCGCGTCCACCTGGGCGACGTCGGCGACCTTGACCAGCACCACCACGATCTTGCCCTCCAGGTTGAACACGTTCTGAAGGGTCTTCATCGGCAGGAAGTACATGCCGTCATCCTGGTTGTTGGCGCGGTTCAGGATGCCGACCACCGTCAGCTTGGTCGGCTTGATCCGCGTACCATCAGACACCGTGATAGTGCCGCCGACGCCCACGTTCTCCTTCGCGGCGGCGGACGCCCCGAGGATCACCTGGTTGGCGGCGGTGAACCAGTCGCCCTTCTCGTACTCCCACGCGGGGCGCAGGCCGGGGTAGTGGTCATCGATCCCCATGTAGATGAGGTTCTCCTTGCCACCGTCGCGAATGACCGCGTCCATGATGATGGGCGCGCTGGCCGCGATGCCAGGCGTATCCTTGATCAGCTCGTACCAGCTATAGTCCATGTACCGGGGCCACTTGCCGCCGTGCAACACAATCGTGGCGGCCTCATACGGACAGCCCCGCGGAACGATCATGATGTGGGCGCCCAGGTCCCCGAGCTCGCCGCGCAATCCCTGTTCGTAACCGCGCTGGAACTGGATGAGCGAGAAGAGAATCGAGACGGCGATGGCGACGCCCAGCATGGCGAGGCCCGTGCGCGTCGGACGCCGGATCATGTTCTTGATTGCCAGTGATATCCATTTCATCGTTGTCACCTCACTCCGTTCGTAGCGCGTCGATCGTGCGGCCGGTAGCGGCTCGAAGAGCCGGGTACCCGCCTGCAACGACAGCGATTCCGATGACCACGAGGACGCAGATCACTGCGGTCTTCGGCTCGAACTGCAGCACTGATCCGGCTGGGACCATCGGCACGAACGCGCGGATCACTTTCTCGATCAAGGGCGCTCCAACGGCGGCGAGACCAAGTCCTCCGACCCCGCCTGCCAGCGCCATGATCAGAGTTTCCACCCAGATGAGGGTGAAGACGTCGGTGCGCCCCGCGCCCGTGGCACGGAGGATCCCGATCTCTCGCGTGCGCTCGAACACGCTCATGAGAACCGTGTTGAGCACGCCGACCGCGCTGATGACGATGACCACCATGACGATGGCGAAGATCAGCGCCTGGGCCGAGCCCATGAGCGCGGTCATGCTGCCGAGCAGCTCTTCCATGCGAATCACCTGAGCGTTCGGGAACATGTTCTCCAGCTTGTCCCCGATCTCCGGCGCCAGCGAGGGATCCGTCAGACGGATCTGGATCGCCGTCAACTGGTCTCCGTGCCCGAACTTCTCCTGGGCGGTCTTCAGAGGAATGTAGAAGAACCCGTCATCCTGCGAGCCGGTCGGAGCGAGGATGCCGCTGACCGTCAGCTCCGTCTCGATCTCCGGCACCCAGATCAATTCGCCGGTCTCCTCGCGCTTCTCGATCAACGCGGCATCGTAGCCGAGCACGAGGCTGTCCGGGTTCTTGAGCAACGCCGCGGAGGGTTGCTCATCCGTTTCGTTGATGCGCCACCAGTTCTTCAGCTCGAAGGTCTTCTCGTCGACCCCGAGGTAGATGTCGGTGCGCCCGTCTTCAGGCCGAACGATGGCCTGCATGAGCTGTGGCGCGGCGATGGCAACGCCCTCAAGCGCGGCGATCTTCTCGCCCGCGTCAGCGTCCAGGTAGTTCTCGATCTTGCCTCCCTCGAGCACGAGGGAGGCAGCCTCGAACGGGCACCCGATCGGGACGACCATCAGGTGTACGCCCATCTGCTGAAGCTGCCTTTTCAGGGCGCTCTGATAGCCGGTGTTGAACATGAGAAGCGAAAACAAGACTGCGACGGCGACGGTGACCGACAGCACCGTAAGAATGCTGCGGGCCGGGCGTCTGCGCAGATTGCTTAGCGCTAGTCCGGTCAGGTTCATTGCCCGTCACCTCACAACTGCGCAGATGTCGCGCTGATTTCCAGATCGCCGTTTTCCTTCTGCTCCAGCGTCCCGGTGACTTTGATGTGCGAGCCCTCTCGCTTCAGCGGGAGCGCGAACTGCCCCTTCTTCGTGTCGATGCGTATCTCACCGGTGTCGTCACGGACGACGGCCCAGCAACCGGTATGCGGGCACTCCTTCACGATGGTGCCCTCGATGTGGACCGTCTCGCCCACGTTGTCCGCGCTGATTCCGCCGATGGGCGTGGCCGCAATCTCCTGCTCGGCAGCCGTCGGCTGTCCGGGAGTGGTCGCTGCGCCGAGCTCTTGCTTTTCCGGGCGCGTTACGTACCACACGCCCACGCCAAGGATTGCCACTACAAGGATCGGTCCGATGAGTCTCTTCATGGGTGTCATCTCCCGTGGTTGTTGTTAGTGTTGTGCGGGTTGCATCGGGTCGTGTTGAAGAGAAGCAATCATGGGCACGGGGTGTCGTCCCGCTCTGCGGGATGCGACGGGGCCCCGTGCAAGGTATCTCACAGGCTCCGTGGTCACTTGCCGGCGATGCCCAAAACCTTGTAGGCCACGAGCAGCTTCTTGACTGAGAGTGCGACGACTTCGCTGGCCCTCTTGGCCTTGGGATGGGCTACCTTAATGTCACTGCCCACCTTCAGCTTGCTGGCCGCGGTCTTGCCCTTGAACTGGTTCAGGAAGGTGGAACTGCGCAATGCCTTCCGGTAGCGCTCCCGGTCTCTCTGAATCTTGACCGCCTTGATCTTCGCCGGGGCGCCGGGCACGTCAACAATGGCGATAACGACCTCAACGGCGCCGTAGCCACCCTTGCCAAGATGCGAGGCGACTGTCCCGACGCGCTTGCCGTTCTTGATAACCGGCCAGAACTTGAGTTCATTCTCATCCGCCCTTCTTGCTGCCGACCTTCGCCAGCACTGTGCGATATGTGCCGCCACCGAAGAACTCCTTGATGTCTGCGTCCGGGTTGCGCCAGACACAGAGCGACGCGGCGGCATCGGTTACGGCAAGTGCTCCGATCAACAGGGCCGCCAGTCCGACAAGGATCGCTCGCGTAGCATGGTTGGTCTTCATCGAAATCTCCTCTTTTAAGGGGCCTTATTGGTTTGCTGTTGCGTCCCGGCTTGTCACCACTCCAGCGTGAAGTTGCGGTACCACTGCACCGTCACCAGACCCAGGGACTTGTTTTCTGCGCCGTCCGGCCTGGCGAACCGCGGCTCGTATGCGAGACGCACACCGGACAGATCGTCAAGCCGGTGGTGCAGCGACGCCCCGAAGCCGTACGAGACACCGTCGCGCTGATGCCAGCGGTCTGCCTGCACCGTCAAGTCTGTGTCATACGAGAACGGGTGGTTCCACGACACCCACTGGCCGTTGACGAAGTCCCCGTCGTCGGTCCCGAGGACGATCTCGGCGCGGAAGTTGTCGATGCCGTGGAGCCAGTCAACGTCCAGGGCGACGCGGTCCTTGTCGGCGCGCGTCGGGGTGCCGGCGGGCCCCATCGGCAGCGGCATCGGGGTCGTTCGGTACACGGGCATCTGCTCACCGTGGAGCAGCGAGAGCCC
>JALGSS010000454.1 GCA_029821745.1 Candidatus Zipacnadia bacterium | reverse complement strand
TTCGTCTGGTGCCGGTGGCCCCGAAGCGAAAAATCCCCGTGCCGTGGCACGGTCTTTCCGTTCGTTATGGGGTGCCGGGTCCCGGCCCGGTACACTTTCGGGAGAAGAGCCGAAAAGGGAAGGCCTGTCGGTATTCTGTCTTTCGCCCAAGAACAGGTCGTCTGGAACGTCTAATCTTACGGAGCGTTCCAATGGTGCCCCGCATCGCCAACACGGGGAGTCGGAGGGTGGACCGTCAAACCGAATGGCGGTTGGTGATCGGATGTCAAGAGGGCGATGGAGAAGCGTTCCGCGAGTTGTTCGACACCTACAGCGGCCGTGCCTACAGAATAGCCTATCGCATGACGGGCTCCCATGAGGCCGCCGAGGATGTGCTCCAGGAGAGTTGGAAAAGGGCGTTCCAGACCATCCGTTCGTTCGAGGGACGTTCGCGCTTCGAGACGTGGTTCATCAGGGTTGTGGTAAACGTGGCAACCGACCGCAAGCGAGCACAGGCGCGCAGGCCGTCCGTTCAGTCGCTGGAGTTGGGCGGGTCGCGGGTCGCGGAACAGCCAGGCCCGCTGGAGAGGGCCGAGGTTGGCGAACTGGAGTCCGCACTGAATGCCGAGGTGCAGGCGCTTCCCGCCAACGAGCGTGCCTCGCTGATCCTGGTGGCATTCGAAGGGCTCTCGTACGCCGAGGCCGCAAAGGCGCTGGACTGTGCGGAAGGTACGCTGGCTTGGCGGGTCTCAGAAGCCAGGAGGAGGCTCGCGGAGCGCCTGGCGCCTTACCTGGACTGAGGGGAGCAGCCAATGGACTGTGCAGAGGCGCACGCGGCGATATCAAGAGATATAGACGGGGAACTGCCGACCGGCGAAAGGAAGCGCCTGTGGGAACACGTCGGTGGCTGTCCTGATTGTAAGCGCTTTCAGGAGAGGTGCAGGGACCTCCAGACCGCGATCAACGCCGCCGCTGTCCCAGAATGTGGCCGAGGGCGCTCGAACGAGTTGCGGTCGCGGCTGTCCCGGCAGTTGGAGGGGAGGCGGCCGGTGGTGGGTCTTCGCTTCTATCGGCGGTTCTCGTATGCGGCGGCGGCGGCGTGCGCGCTCCTCGCGGCCGCGCTCGTCCTCCAACACCACAGCCTCAAGCGTGCCTCGTCGGCACAGGGGAGTGAAGCCCGCCTGAAGCAAGCGAGACATCTTTTCTCTCTCGTCGAAAGCGGCGAACTCGCCGATAAGGCGCAGGCCTTCGGCGTGGTGAGCGATTACTTCGCGGGCTCTTTGCGCTGGATGGTGGAGGACCGGGATCAGGCCGGACTGGGCGTGGCGCAGGAGGCCCGCCAGGCTGAGCGCCGGGGCCATGTGCGCCCCGTGATTCTGGGGATGCGGCTGCTGAAGGGCCGGGAGGGAAGCGCGGCAAGCCTCGTCTCGGCCCCCACCCTCATGCTCCTGCCTGGCGGGGAGGCGAACTTCTCTCTCGCCCCCACCGACGGAGACGCACCCAGGCGCTTCGGCTACCGGTGCTGGGCCACCCAGACGGCCGAGGGTTGGATAAGGGTTGCCGTTGAACTCCGCGTGGACGAAGCCACGGCCGGCAGCCCATTGAGGTTGTCGGGGCTGCTCAACCTGCGGGAAGGCGAGGTTTCCCCGGTTGGGTATGCTACCAGCGCAGACGCCTCCTACGAACTCTTCATTTCTGCCCATCGTGCCGGCGAGAGTCCTTCGAAGGCGGAGGGGGCCTGATGCCGAGATCGCCTCTGACGCTCCTGATGCTCGTGCTGCCGGCAGCCCCTGCCGCGGCGGACCTGAAGGTGGAAAACCTGCCCCCCAGAGTCTGGGCGGGAAGCAAGGTGGAAGTGGACTTGGGCGTCTCCCGCGCGCCCCGGGATCAGGATCTGCGGCTCCTCTGGGCCTGGGTCTGGCCCGGGCAGAAAACGCCGCTCCTGCCCGGTCGGCTGCGTCTACAGGGGCCCGGAACCTACAAAACAGACCTCACCGTGCCTTCGATCCGTGTTCGGCACAAGATGGGCTTCAGTGCGCGCGTTTGTGACGCAAGAGGGAACGTCCTCGCCGAGGTTCACCGCACGGTGGAGGTCTTTCCAGGGAGCCCGGACCAAGTGGTGAGGGCAGCGAATCGGGGCCGCACCGTGGGAATCGTGGAAGTCGGGATAAAGGAGAACGCACTAACGGACCGGCTGCCAATCCCACTCAAGAGACTGGGCTCGGCGGCGGCGGTCCGCCACTTCGACGGGCGTCTTGTCATCGTGCATGCCGACCGGCCTTTCCACAGGCGTTCGGCTGTGGCTGCTGCACTGCTGGAGCAGGCGCAAGAAGGCGTGAAGATTGTCTGCCTTGGCAAGTGTCCCTCGCCCCTGCCCCTCGACACTCTTTCCCGGCGTGCGACGGAGGTGGTGGCAAGGGAAGTGAGGCTGCTGGCGCCGGACCATCCCATCTTTGCCAATCTCGGCAGGAAGGACCTGTCGAACTGGGGCCGTAGCGGTGTGGTCGCCCACGCGGTTGTGCCGCTGCCAGATCGGGGTAACTATCTGATGCTGGCGGACCTTGCCGGCGGAGGTGAGCCTCGACCGGTGATGGTCGAGACGTGGCACGGACCCAAAGGACAGGGGCGGGTCGTCTGCTGCGGGCTCGACGTTGCGGACAAGTTCAGCAAGGATCCTATCGCCGCCATCCTCATGGCCAATCTGCTGCGGTGGGGGGCCGAGGAGAATCGGCCTGCCCGCCTTGTGCGGCCTGTTGGCTACTTCCGCGAGGACTCGCCGGTGAGGAACGTGCTGAGGACAGTCGTCACATTCGGGTCTCGCGCAGCGACGGGACCGCACATTAGTTTTGGTGACGGTGCCATCCTCGAGAAAAGCCATTCGACGGCAATGGACACGCATCTGCGCGATGGGGGAACGCTCGTTCTTTTCTGTCTTTTTCCCCGGGACATGGAGGCATTGAACGAGGCCCTGCGTAAGCGCTGGCAGCGGGATACCCGGGCGGAGGTGCCGCGGCTGGTGCTCCGCGGGGCCACCGGGGGTCCTGTTCCGGGCGGGGCGCTGCGAGCCAGACACCCGCTGCTTGCGGGCGTGCGGCCGGAGGACGTAGCAGAGTTGGTCAAAGACGCGCAACAGCGTGACGCGCGCGCGGTCAAAGCCGCGGCCGACACAGGACACTTTCGTTCACTCTTGAGGAGGGGGCTTGTGGCAAAGTACGAGCGGGACGACGTACGGATTGTCTTTTGGCAGTTACCTCTCCATCCCCAGGGGGGAGGTAACGGCGCCTGGAGGCGCACGCTGACGGCGCTGCTTACGAACCTGGGGGTCCACGTACACCCTCTCAACCGGTAAGGAGGAGTCAACGATGAAAGCAAGGATGATGGTTATCGCAGTTCTTACGCTGGTAGTGGCGTCCGGCACGACTTACGCCGCGGGCCAGGAATCCAAGAGAGCGAAGAAGACGGGAGTTCCCCTCACGGTGGCGGTGCTCGATTTCGAGACCAAGGGCAAGACCGTCGCGGACTTGGGCGAGAAGATCGGAGACCTGCTCACTGTGTTCTTGTCCACCCAAGAGGGCCTCCAACCCGTCGAGCGGGACAGACTGAAGACTGTGCTTCAAGAGTTGGAACTCGGCGTTTCCGGGATAGTCTCTCCGGACAAGGCCACGCGGATCGGCGGCCTGGTGGGGGCACAGGTACTGGTCACCGGCCGAGCGTTTGTAATCAACGAGAAGTTGTACGTAGTCGCAAGGGCCATAAGCGTTGAGACCAGCCGGGTGAACGCCACCCTGGCCACAGGCGCCCTGAGCGAGGACCTGGATGCGATTGTCAAGACGCTCTCAGGCGAGATGGCAACGTGGCTCCGAAAGAATGCCGACAAGATGGTGGCAGAAATCCGGACGCCCCAGGACAAGGTGAAAGCACTCAGGAAGGCCATCGCGGGCAAGGGGAAGCGGCTCCCCGCCGTGGCGGTGAAAATCATCGAGACCCACCGGGGCGGGGTCACGGTTGATCCCGCAGCCGAAACTGAACTCATCTACCTGCTGCGGAAGGTAGGCATCCCGGTTTTCAGCGGGAAGGAACTGAAACTCAGTGACTGGGCGAAGGATTATCTTCTGCATGCCAAGATGCCCTTGCCTGTTGCGGCCGCCAAGGCGGACGTTATCATCGTCGGCGAGGGGTTCAGCGAGTATGCCGGTCGCCGCGGGGGCCTCATCAGCGTCAAGGCCCGCCTGGAACTCAAGGCCATCGACCGCAAGACCGGCAAGGTCATCGGCATCGGCCGCACGACCGTGACCCACGTTGACCTCGCCGAACAGATCGCCGGCAAGACCGCCCTGCAGATGGCCTCTGGCCAGGTGGCTGTCGAGATGCTGCCCGACGTGGTCAAGGAATGGAGGGCCCTGCGAACGCGCGAAGCGCGGAAGGAAAAGGACTGACTGCCTCATGAGACGTGCATCTGCCTGGCCCGCCGTCGTCCTGAGCCTGGGCGCCGCCGGTCTGCTCGCCGCA
>JALGSS010000453.1 GCA_029821745.1 Candidatus Zipacnadia bacterium | reverse complement strand
GCGCCGATGCGATCCCCGGATAGGGGACAGGCTCCCTCGTTCAGCGCCAGCAGAAGGCACTTGGGGAAGTTGAAGAAGTTGCCCACCCACGGGTCGCTCATGCCCTGCACGGTGAGCTCCACGCAGCCGCCGATGCAGTAGTCCCGGGCGTGGCGCGTCTCGCAGCCCGCCCGCTCAATGCAGCGGACCGCGACGGCGTCATTGTAGAACTGGGGCAGACCGATCCCGGTTTTCAGGACCTCGGTGGCTTGGCGCAGGACCTCGCGCGGCATGTCGGGGCTCACGCGCAGCACCAGCGCCGGCTCGATGGTCTGGAGCTGCTTCGTCGCGGCGAGACAAAGCTGGGTCAGCCGATTCGTGCCGTCCGCGCCGTCGGGCCTTGTCCCCCCGAGCACGGCCGATTGCACCGCCTGATAGCAGATCTCGCCGAACTTGAGCCAGAAACACAGGAGCAACTCGTAGGCTTGCTCTTCGGTCACCCGACCGCTGTCCACATCGGCCCGGAAGTACGGGTAGAAGTACTGATCGACGCGCCCCGGGGCGAAGGCCCCCGACGCCTCTCCGTTTTCGAAGCAGACCCACAGGTGCAGGAACCAGGAGAGCTGCAGGGCCTCCTGGAAGTTGCGTGCGGGACCATGGGCCACTTGCCGGCAGACCCGGGCGATGCGCGTCAACTCACTCCGCCGGGCCTCACAGTCTTCGACCTCAGCCATCGCCTCGGCGCAGTCCGCATACCGGAGGGCAAATCGGCTCGCGCCTTCGCAGGAGATCTTCGCGGCCTGCAGGAACACGATCCGCGCCCCCGCGTCGGGGTCTCCGGCGTCTACTTCGCCAAGGCGCCCGTCGATCCGCTGTCGAACCGCCGCGAGACCCTCTCGCAGGAGGCCCTGGTGGTCGGGGGTCATGTGCCCCGTCTTCGAACTCGTGGTGAAGACACTCTCCGTCCACAGCCGCCGCGCATCCGGCGGAATCTGCGCCATCGCCCATTCGCCCAGCCGGTGGCCGCCCCATTGGCGGTTCGCCTCGTCGATCCGCGCCTGCATTTCCGGCGGCGGGTCGCCCTTGGGGTGACGCCCCACGATGAGCTCGCCCTCGCCGATCTCCACCGTGACCTCATCCAACAGATGCGCGAACGCCTTGGCCGTCCGCAGCACCTCCGGCTCGCCCGCCGTCTGCACGTGGGCTTCCGCCCAGTGCAATCGGCGCTCCCAGAATGTGCCCTCTCGAAGCGTCTCGGATTGCCTGCGCAGGCTGTCCACGCGCTCCTGTGCGTCTGAGCTCAGTTCCGGTAGTGGGCTGCCTATCATTACTCGCCGACCAACTCGCCCTTCAGAGTGATGAAGCCCAGTCGCAAAGCGTGGCCTGTGCTCTTTTCGTTCTTGTCGGGCAGAACAGCGTTGCCGACGGGCGGAGGTCAGCCCGGGATCTTGATTCCAACGATGGATGACAACTCCTCACGGAAGCAGGCGTGCTCCTCCGTTCCCTGGGAGGTAACTTCGTCCAGGCGGAAGAAGCGGGTTGTCGTCGGGGATTTCTCCTTGGCCGCAGCTAGCCGAAATGGCGCTCTGATGATTGTCCAGAACTCCCGGCAGCCGCTCTTGAGTTGGGTGTTGTGACTCTTCTCTGCTTCGCCTATCCGGTTGTACACATTCGACCCGTCGGAGCCACCCTTGATCTCGATGCAGAGAAACGGTTTCTCCCGAGATGGCAGCGACTCCACGAACACAACGTCCGGATCACCCGCAAATGCGACGGTAACCTGGCGCCCTGAGTCATTTGACAGTCTCAGCGTCCTGCTGTCTGAAGCGGTGATGTGGGGCTCCAGCATCTTCTTGATAAGGTCGAATGTCTCGGCGGTGGCGCGTTGCCCGATGCGGTTGAGTTCACTTCCGCGCAGGGAGGCCCCCAGACTCAGCAACTGTAGTTCGTGCACATCGCGAAGGCCCAGCTTCGGCACAGCAGTGACGAGCATCTCAGCCGTGCGGACAAGGCTAGCGCAGAGCTCCGGTATGAGGGGTGCAACGCCATCGCTAGCTACCCCCCGCTTCTCCAGGCTCCGGAACATGCCGAACGCATCGCGGTGGTAGAACTCCTTCTCGGAGAACCCCAAGAGCAGGCGGTAATAGCCAAGCAGCCCCGGTTTGGCCTCGATCACGTACGCGACGGGGAAGATGACCTCGCCGCGGATCCCCCATTCCGCTACCTTACGGAGCGCTCCGGCATCCACGCTGCACTGCAACGCATCATCAAGTACAGCTATGTCCAGCGTGCCGATGGTCTCGGCGAGTGCTTCGCTTAGGTACTGGCCCCTCAATACCTGCAGACGCTGGTAGAAGGACACTTGGAGATCCGGCTTCAAGACGGTGAACTCGTCAGGGCCGTTCCCGTTGCGCACAGGTTACTCCCCCCAGCCGAGACGGGTTCGGGCGAGCTCTGCGTACTCGGGGTTCAGTTCAATGCCGATGAACTTGCGTCGCAACTTCAGACAGACCTCTCCGGTAGTTCCCGACCCGAGGAACGGGTCGAGCACAATGTCGCTCGGCTCTGATCCTGCCAGGACACATGGTTCCACAAGCGCTGGAGGGAATGTCGCGAAATGGGCACCCGGATAGGGCTCCGTGTTGATCGACCAGACCGTGCGTCGATTGCGCATCTCGCCGCCACCGTTCGCCGGCTCACGGATAGCTTCATAGTCGTAGTAGTAGCGCTCGGACTTGGAGAAGAGGAATAGGTACTCGTGTGCGCGAGTGGGGCGGTCTTTGACCGATTCGGGTTGGCAGTTCGGTTTGTGCCAAACGATGTCGGAACGCAGGTACCAGCCATCGGCTTGGAGTTCGAAGGCGATACGCCACGGCACCCCGATCAGATCCTTGGGCTTGAGACCTTGTGGCGTCGGGGGGCGGTAGGACATCGCTCGTGCCGGGTTCTTCTTGTCCTCCGCCCGCCACGCGCGGCCGCCGCTCGTGTAGCCATCGCCCATATTGAGCCAGAGCGTCCCGTCGTCCGCAAGGACCCGTCGAACCTGGCGAAAGACGCGCACAAGGTTGGATATGTAGTGATCCAGCGTCGCTTCGGCCCCTATCTGCGAACCAATGCCATAGTCACGAAGGCTCCAGTAGGGCGGGCTAGTGACGCAGCACCTGCAACGTCCAGCGGGCATCACTGAGAGAGTGCTCAGAGCGTCGCCCTCGATAATCTGCGAGCCATCGCGTATGTCGTCCTTCGCGAGTTCCGCCATCTGGCGTTGTGTGGTTAGCGGTTCGCCTGTCAGTGCCGTCACCTCCGACTGTGTGGTGGAGTCATTGTACGACTTCGGCCTCGCGAGATCGAGTCCTACGTCCGCGGCATGCCTTCCGTTGTCTCGATGCCCGTCAAGGCCTGGCGGATGGCGTCCACCGTCGGTGGGCAGCCGGGGACATGGGGCCCGTCGTCCCACGCCTCCCGGGTGCAGTGACCCACGAACAGTGCCTGCTCCGCCATCTCGACGCGCGGGCCGATGACGACCGCCTCGCACGTGATCTCCTGCCCCAGACTGTTGGCGATGTCGAGGGCCCGGAACAGGTTCATCGCGCAGCCGCTGCAGGCGTTCTCGGTGCAGATGTGCAGATCGGGGAACGTTTCGGCGATGGCCTCATAGGGCAGTTGGAATTTCCGCCGGTGCGCCGCCGGGTCCTCGCCGACCACCTGGATCTTCTCCAGGTCCATCTCGCCGATCCCGCGTTCGGCACAGAAGCGAATCAGGCGCACCTGGGCCGGGTCGATGCCCATAAGGTCGCACGCCACCGCGTCCAGCGCCACGAAATCCGTGGATGCCACGAACAGGCCCATGTCCACCGGCGTCGCGCTACCGGGCCCCATGCCCTCGTAGGCGATCGTCGCGTCGAGCACCGTCGCCGTGATCTCGGGCTGGATCAACCGGGCGACTTCCGCGATGGCATGGTGAAGCTCCATCTCATGCAGCGTCTTCTTGTCGATGGGGCGGAGGCAGCCCTTGAGGTTCTTGATGCCCATGGTCACCAGCGTGTTGAAATGCGTCTTCATCAGCGGCAGGTTGATGACCACGTCCGCCTCATACACGTACTCGGAGAACCCGATGGTCTCCGGCAGGACCGGCGAATCAGGCTTGATGACCCGGTACTCTCCCGCGTGGAAGTCAATCGGCGTCGCGCCACTGTCGGCGCACGCTTGCAGCAATCCGCTGCGGGTGAAGTACTCCTGCACGCCCTCGTCATGCAGGCTCCAGACGGGCCCATCGCCGATCCACACCTCGCCGGCGCCCTGTGAGAAGGCCCACAATGCGGCCTCGCGGAGCACATCGGGGGATGTGAACCCGTACCCGCCATGCTGATTGGGTTTGAGCAGGACCGTCCCGCCTCGCGGGATCAAGTCGCCAAGCCCCGCGAGTCTCAACGCTTCGCCAAAGGCCGTCTGAAGATCATCTCGGGCAGCTACGACTGCAACGGTCGGCAACGGTCAATCAGCCTTTCACTGTGGCTGT
>JALGSS010000452.1 GCA_029821745.1 Candidatus Zipacnadia bacterium | reverse complement strand
AACAGCGGGCCGCTCTTGCACGCGAAGTCCTCGAAGTAGTTGAAGTAGTCGATGTCCACGTCCTCAACCGCGCGCTTCACCGTCTCCATGGTGAAGTCGGCGACGAATTCCACCATCTCGTGGACCAGGTCGGGCTGGTCATAGAAGGCCAGGGACAGGTCCTCGGTGCCCATCCATCGCCGCAGGTTCGAATACAGGCCCATGGAGCAGTTCACGCACAGACACATGGGGTGGTCGCGCTCGGCCCAACTCGCGCAGCGGCTGTCCCAGTAGGTCGGGTAGCGCAGAGGGTTGGTCGGGTCATAGCGTTGCTTGATCTCGCGGAAGTCCTCCGGCGTCTGGACGGGGAACCGCAGGTACTGGTCCATCGACATGCGCGTGCCATGGACCGTGCCCTCCTTGAGGGCCTTGGTGACGACACCCTCTCCGTTCCTTGCGACGATGTAGCGGTCGGTCTCCTCTATCACTTCATACTGGAATCCTGGGATCATACTCAGGTTGATCGCGAGGAACTCACGGCGATCCATGCCGAAGTACTCGATGCCGTCGAACCATCCTTCGCGGATGGCTGAGGCGGGCATTCCCTCGGCCAGCCAGCGATCGTGGGCTTGGCCCCAGAGTCCCAGCTCGTGGTTCGGAACCTGGTCCACCGGACGGAATTCCAGGCAGTTGACGAACCGTTCGCGCATGTCCATAGCAGCAGCTCCCGCTGTGAGTTCGACTGACCGGGAGCCAATTCTCCGGGACGCATGCACAGTCCTTCAAGGAGCGATCTCTAAGGGGCGTTCACGACGACTCGGTTCCGGCCCTGGGCCTTCGCCGCATACAGCGCTTTGTCGGCGGCGGACAGGAGTACGTCCAACTCGGGAGGAGAGGGGGGAATTGCCGCGACCCCGATGCTGACGGTCACCGGCGGGTCAGCGAGTTCGCGAGCCACGCAGGCCCGGAGCCGATCCATAGCTCGAAAGGCTTCCGAGGAAGTGAGATGGGGGGACAGAATCGTGAACTCCTCACCACCGTGACGTGCGACCACATCCGTCTTCCGCGTCTCGGCGAGTAGGAGTTGCGCTAGTTTATTGAGGACCCGGTCGCCCTGGGTGTGGCCGCGGGTATCGTTCACCTGCTTGAAGTAGTCAACGTCGATCATCGCCAAGGCGAGGGACACGCCGTAGCGGGTCGCGCGGTCGATCTCAGATTCGAGCTGCTCGATGAATGCTCGGCGGTTGAGCAGGCCGGTCAGGGAATCCGTCGTGGCAAGAAGGGAGAGTTCGTGGTTCTTCTGCCGCAGTTCCGCGGCCAGGCGCATGGCTTGGCCGGCCGAGCCCACGAGCGACGCCATGATCTCCACCGGGTCTTGGTTCCAATCGAGGCAGACGTCGGCAACATTGGCGGGCGCTGAGTCCGGGGGGCCGAGAGAAGTGTGAAAGCGGCAACGGTCGTCGCCGTTCGCCCAACACCGCTCCTCTCGTGTGTGTGCGCGACGGACGAGGGCCTTCTCGATGAGCCGGCTGATGAGCCCCGCCTCAAAATGGCAGACCTTCTCGCCGATGTTCGGCAGGCCTCGGCACGCCAGGCAATCCGTGACGTCGAGAACCAGTTCATCAGCCCCGCCATGGACTTCGCGCATCCCACCCAGGCCGAGTTCTCTCGCGCAAGCCGCTATGTCAGCTATGGAGCCCACGTCGATGCTGTCGGCAACCAACCGACCTGACTGGTAGTGAACCGCACCGCCCAGCCTGCGGCCCAGGAGTTGGCGCAGGGGAAGCAAGCGCACCATCCGGTAGAGCAGAGGCGACGGCACAGGTAGCTCGGCGCCCGGCTTGGCCACAAGGTCCTGAGTGGTGAGTTCGCGCTGGGCCGCCACGTCGGTATACGCCACGTCCGCCAGCCATCGCAGCCGGGAGAGCTGCTGCTCCTCTCCGGATTTCTGCAATGGGGGCTGGGCGGGCGCTTGTGCCATGGGTTTCCGCCTCCTGGACCTTGCGCGACCTCAACGCCGGCGGCGTCCTGTTATAGGTCGGCCTCGGAAGCGATCAACCTGAGCGCGGGTCTGTAAACTCTCCCAGGGAATCGAGACGGCAGAACCACCTGGGCGGTTCTGCCGTTGAACTGCCTGCACCTACCGGGGCGCCGGTCGGCTAGTAGTCGAGCACGACCTCGCTGCCGGACGCGCTGCTGCGGTACAGACCGTCGAGGATCGCGATGACATCCATGGACTGCTCAGCGGGAACCGGCGACGGCTTGCCGTTCGCCACGGCGTCCGCGAAGGCCACGCACTCCTGCGCGTGAGGCTCCAGGTCGTGAGCGGTCTGCAACTGCAGGTTGATGAGTTGCTCGTTCTCGTTGTCGGCGGAGAGTATCTCGTTGGCGGGCCAGTGCGCGCCGCCGTCCTCGCCGTACAGCCACATCTGCATGTCCTCGCCATCGGTCTTGTGGTGGAGCAGCCAACTGACCTCAAGCACAAGCGTCGAACCGTTCTCGAACCGCACGAAGGCTGCGGCGAAGTCCTCGACATCGAACTCGGGCGGAATCGAGCCACCCCAGCGGCTGAATGCGCCGGGCTTGTGCGCGAGCCGGTCCTGGGTGATCCCCGCGACTGCGACCGGCTTCGGGTTGCCCATCATCCAGAGGGTCAGGTCGAGGATGTGGACGCCGATGTCGATGCAGGGGCCGCCGCCGCTGTTCTTCTTGAGGATGAATCCAGGGCGCACGGGAGCGGCGCACCGGCGAAGCATCCAGCTTCGGGCATGGTAGATCTCGCCGAGGACGCCCTTGTCCAGGTGTGCCTTGAGGGCCTGGGCCCGGCCCTGGAACCGGAAGTGCTGGGCGGTCATGAGCAGCTTGCCGCTCTTGTCGCGGGCCGTGATCATCTTCGCGATGTCGTCGGTCGTCGGCGCCAGCGGCTTCTCGCAGATGACGTGCTTGCCGGCCTTCAGGGCCGCTACGGTGAGTTCTGTGTGGTACATGTTGGGCGTGCAGACATCGACGATGTCGACGTCCTTGTCCGCGATGAGCTCCATCGGGTCGTCATAGAGCTTCTTGATGCCCTGCGCCTTGCCCCCGGCCTTCAGAACATCCGCGTTGATGTCCGAAAGAGCGTATAGCTTCGCGTCCGGGCTCGCCTCCCAGCCCGGGAAGTGTGTCCTCGCGATTCCACCGATGCCGATCACACCAACCTTCAGCTTTTTCGCCATGCTGACTCACGTCCTTGTTGTGGATGGATGCAGGCGCCGAGAGCGGCGCGCTCGGAACGAGACCGAGTGCTATCATACGTCTCTCGCTCCGGCTCTGTAAATGGGGCTGGGTGCACGGTGGGCGGTGGGATCGTCCTGGTGCAGAGGTGTTCGAGGCTACATGGCGAACAGTGTGCCATTCTCATTGCTGCAGCGGCGGAGTGCCTCAAGGGAGGACAAGCGAATGGCCCTGCTCTGTGGCCTACTGACCATATCCATGGTGGTGACATGCATGGCTCAGGATAACGGCCCGTACCCGGCGGCGCCGATCCCGGATGCGCAGCCGTATGTGTCGGCGCAGGACTACGGAATCCAGCCCGGAATGGACCTGCGGAAGGTGGGGGAGTGGTTCGACTGCACGGACGCGCTGCAGAAGGCCCTGGATGAGGCCGGCCGCGGGATGGTGTTCATCCCCGCCGGGCAGTACCGGGTGACGCGCCCTCTCAAGCTCAAGGCCGGACAGACCCTCTGCGGCAGCGGAACGTACTCGACGATGATCACCTCCAATGACCCCGGCAATGTGCTGGAACTCGTGGGCATCGGTGGGCCGATGACAGTGGTCCGCGATATGACCATCACCGCTCCCATCGGGGGCAACTGGGAGTGTACGGGGATTCTGTTGCGGGGCGGCAACGGGATCGTGCTTGAAAACCTCTGGGTGGCAGGCTGGCGACACGCGATTCAGGTGTTCGACAGCACCGACGTGTGGCTCAACAACATCGTCTTCGAGTTGAACCGCTATGGGATCCACCTTGAGCGCGAGGGTGACAGCAAGTACGGCCTGATGAACGTGCGCGTGCACAACTGCTATGGGTACCAGAACCAGCGGTCCAACATCCTGATCCGGAAGGGGTACCAGGACAGCGTGGACCAGTGCTGGTCGACGGGCTGCCCGGAGACGGTGCGGCTGATCGACTGCGAGAGCTGTGGGGTCTCCAACTGCTACGGGAACCGTGCGGGCCCCCGATGGGACTACGGCATCATCGCAGAAGGGTGCAACGCGCTGTCCCTGACAGGCAACGTGTTCGACATGCTGAAGACGGCGATCATGCTTGACCGCTGCAAGATGGTCACCGTGCAGGGCAATTCCGCCCGGGACAGTGCAGGCACCGCCCTCGCCAACAGCCGGCTGAGCGGAATGCTGCTGGAAGACAGCTCGCATCTGGCCATCCTGGGGAATATGGTCCAGGGGTATGGCTTGTCCGCCGAGGGCGGGCCGCATCCGGCCATCTACTTGATGCCCAGTTGCGATGAGATCGAGTCGATGGGCAACCAGGTCTGGGGGACTGGTCCCAACGGCAGCGTGGGATAGACCGAGTTCGTCCGCAAAGCGCGCGAGCGCACAAGCATTGAAAGGACAGGTGAGTGGCCGCGAAGGCCCCGACAATGGCAACAACCGGTAGCCGAATTGGATGCTTCTGCCGACCATGGAACAAGAATACCCTTGAGGAGTTCCTTGCGGGCGTCGCCGACGCCGGATACGACTGCGCAGGCTTCATGCGCCTGCAGGGCGACCTTGTCGTGCGGCCCGGCATGACTGCGGCAGAAGTCGATGC
>JALGSS010000451.1 GCA_029821745.1 Candidatus Zipacnadia bacterium | reverse complement strand
CCCCGTAGCGTGATGAAAGGAGGAATCCGGAGCGTGTCGGTCAGCATATACTGCCCGCGCGGCAAGAAGACCACGCCACCACCGGCCTGCTCTGCCGCCTTCAGTGCCTGCTTGATGGCGAACTCATCCTCCGACGTGCCTTCGCCGGCGGCGCCGAAGTCCCGCACATTGAAGACCCGATCCGGCCACGGCTCGGAAGCAGCGATCATCACGGTAAGCGGGGCGTTGGAGGCATCCCAACTCCATCCACTCGGGCCGCCCGACCCATTGTGGACGGAGAGGCAGTATGGGCCGGGCGCCATGTCCGCCGGCACATCAAAACGCGCCGCCCATTCGGTCCCGCTTTCGGCCTGCAGCACGATCGGCGTCGCGCCCGCCACCGGCTTGCCATTCTCCGCCGGGACAAGCGCCAACTGGGTATCCCCTCCGGCGCTCTCCAGGCAGCGCCCGAACACCCGCAGCCATCCGCCCGGCGAAGCGGCGTGGCCGTGGTCCCCCTGGGCCCACTCGATACGCGGCCGGTTCAGATGCCCGGTCACCTGGCCGATCTGGTAGAGGAAGACACCGGGCTTCAACTCAGGAGGGACGATGAACTTGACGCAACGGGGTCCTTGATCCAGCGTTTCAGCATCGACCGTCGATATCAGCATGCTGAGGGGCGCTGCGTCGAAGGCGTCAGCCGCCCGGACCACGCTATCGGGCGTTCTTCCGACCTTCACGCCATCGGCCGCATCGAGTCCATGCCCGAACACCATCGCGACCTCGTCCGGCCCGACGGGATCGCTCGCCCAGAAGGCCGCGTGGTCCACATCGCACCATCCCGCGATGCTGACCAGGAGAACTGCCGCACAGAACGCAACTGTTCGTTTCACTGCCATGCCTCCCGGATCGTTTCCGGTGATTTCGCTGCAACTGCCGGCCGTTCCTGCGTGGGTGGCCCCGCTCAGGGCGTCGCCGCGGCGCGCCGGCAAAAGATGGCTGTATTTCGAACACGCTTCGGCTTATAATGTCTACGTATACACTTGCCGACTTGGAACGGTGGCGCGGGGAGTGTCGTGTTTCCCTGCCCATCTGGAGGTGCTTCGCATGACTCACCTCGGTTTCCGCTTACTATGCCTAATCGTGCTTCTGACCACAGCGGCCACTGCTGCGTTTGCTCAGGCGCCGACCTGGACCTCGCCGCAGCCGCTCTCCGGTCCCCTCGGCGCATATCTCCCGGGTGCCGGAGCGGCCGCCGCAACTGCGCCCCAGCCCTACTCGGGCGTGCAGCCCTACGCGGGTGCGCAGCCTTACGGAGTGGCCCCGCAGCCCTACGCGGGCGCTCAGCCTTACGGGGTGGCCCCGCAGCCCTACGCGGGCGCTCAGCCCTACGGCGTGGCCCCGCAGCCATGGGTTCCCGCCGGGACCCCGACAGCCCCCACAACCCAGGGCTACATGGGTCTGACGCCCGGCGCAGCGAACTATGTGACCGGCGGCGCGCCGATGCCGACCGCGCCGGCAGCAGGAATGGGCTTCCAGCCCGTTGCCTCCGCAGGACAGTGGGCAGCGCCCGTGGCGGCCAATCCCTGGGTGCCCGCAGCGCCTGGATTTGCCACGACTGCACCCGCTGCCACTCAACCCACCCAGCCTGGCTGGGGCACGCCCGCGCCAACGCCCTGGGGCTATCCTGCAGCAGTTCAGCCCATGGTTCCAGCGGCCAGCCCGTGGTATGGTGGCTCTCTGACGGGCGCACCGACTACTGCGCCGACTACCGCACCGGCCCTGACACAACCCGGGATGGGAGGGCTTGTGCCGAACCCGGCCGCAGCCGCAACGCAGCCGTGGGGCATATGGCAAGCGCCGGCAACTCCGGCTGCCACACCGTGGGCCCAGCCCCTCACCGCACCGACATTGGCGCCGAACCCGTGGGTCCCGGCTATGCCTCAACCCGCCCAGCCGACGGCGACCCCCGGCATGCAGCCCGTCGTGGGATGGTCTCAGCCGGTCACGACGCCACCGCAGGCTTTCCCACAGGCCTGGCAGCCCGCCGTGGCGCCCGGTGTTGCGGGACCGGCGACCAATCAAGTCATGCCGAATCCGTGGGTGCCCGCTATTGCCCCCGGCAACACCTGGTGGCAGCAGGGCACGGTGCCCAATCTCACGGGAGCCCCAACGGGTGTGCCACTGGTGCCTGAGGCCCCGGCGCAGTCCGCGGCGACGGCCACGCCTGGCGCTACACTGCCGCCTCTCCCGGCGTTTCCGGCCGATTAGCCTGCGGACGGTGTCTGACCGGGTGAGGCAATCCGCATGAATCTGCTGTTCATCGACAGAAACGCCAAGGTCGGCGGCGGGACCACCTACCTGCGAACCCTCGTGCCCGAGATCCGCAAGCTCGGGCACTGTTGCTATCTCCTCTCAGGAGCCGGGCCCTGCACGCCGGAGCTGCGAGACTTGACCGACGGGCTCGTGGGGCATCCGCCGGTCGGGTGGTTGGCCCGTCGCGCCATCGCTCGGGCCATCGCGCGGTGGCGCATCGATGTTGTGATCACGCAGACGACCACCTGCGCGCGTCATGCCGTGGCCCCGTGCCGCCAGGCCGGCGTTCCCCTGATCATGAACATCCACAGCCGCTGCGACATGTCCGAGGCCCCCGAAGCCACCGACTACGCCGGCCGGATCGTCGTCATGAACGAGGGCACTGCCCGGCATGTCCGCGCTCAGGTCCCCGGCAGGCCGGATCGCGTGCATCTGTCCATCCTCCCGGTCGATCCCGACCGCTTTCGCGCAGCGCCGCCAAGAGACAAGCCCGGGTTCGCCGTTGCCCACTGCGGGCGCATCAGCCACACCAAGG
This sequence comes from Candidatus Zipacnadia bacterium, assembly GCA_029821745.1. Taxonomy (GTDB): domain Bacteria; phylum Armatimonadota; class Zipacnadia; order Zipacnadales; family JABUFB01; genus JALGSS01. The sequence goes on along the minus strand of JALGSS010000451.1, from coordinate 1,682 downwards.
GCCGGCACGTTATCGCGAGCCTGCGGGCGGCCCACGAACTCGTCGAGGACATCCCTGGGCTGTCCCTGACCATCGTGGGAGGCACCGGCGGACGCTTGCGCGACATCCGCAAGAGACTCACGGCGCTGAACACAGCCTGCGGCAGACCCATCGCATCGGCGCCCGGCCAGACCATGGATCCGCGGCCGCATTTCATCGGCGCAGACCTGGTGATAGGCGCAGGCTATGTCGCGCTGGAGGCTCTGTCGATGAATAGAAGGGTAGTCGGTGTGGGCTTCGCCGGGTTGTTTGGGGAAGTAACGCCCGAGAACTTCGAGGACGCGGTGGCGGCCAACTTCGGGGATACCGGGGCGACCATTGAGGACGTGTCAGCGGAGGCCACAGCCGCCGCGATCCGGCAGGCCTACGCGAACCACCAAAGCCTTGGGCAGATAGACTGGGGAAGCGCCAGGGTGTCCGGCGCGTGCGCTCCGTCGCGGATTGCGCGGGAGCTGACAGCCTTATATGAGGGGTGTCTCGCCGGCGTCTCAGCCGCCCGGTAGCAGTGCCGTGAAGATGTCCTCGAGATCGTTGGCAGCGCGCCGGGCGGAGAACTCCTGTGAGATCACTTCCGGCCCCCATGCAAGCACCGGCGACTGCTTCCACGCCTCATAGGCTTTGACGATCTCCGCGGCAAGCACGTCTCGGGTCACGTCGTGGATCGTTGCGTCGTGGTCGCCGAAGTTGGCCTCGATGGACTCGCTTAGGTTCTCGCGGGTCACCAGGCCGGTCATCCCCTGGATGCCGACCCCGATGGTGTGTCTGCCCGTGGCAAGCGCTTCCAGCACCACGTAGCCTGTCCCTATGACCACGTCGGCGCCGGCGATGAGCTCCGCCGGGTTCAGCGTCTCGCCGGTGATCCGCACGGCACGACGCCCAAGGGCCCGGTTCGCCTGGGCACCCAAATTGCGGATCAGGTGCGCCTGCGAGCGCCCGCCGACGATCGTCAGCGTGATGCCGGGGGCCTGCTCTTCAAGCGTATGCAGCATCCCCACGACCTCTTGGGCGTGGGCAGCCTTCCTCCGCGACAGGCGCCCGCAATACAACACGTTGAAGCCCTCGTGCGGCTCAATGCCCCGCAGGCTGAATCGGTCTCGATCCACGGCAAGGCGGCTCAGGAACGTCTTCTCAGCCACTCCGTCAATCTGCTTGACCCAGTTCTCCACCGACCGGTTCATCACGACGACCCGGTCCGCGCCCTGGAGCACGTCCGCACTCTCATCCAGGGGCACCAGGCTGTGCACGTGCTGAACGAATGGGATGCCCCGAGACGCGCACGCACGCAGCGCAACGCGGCCGGTATTGACCGTGTGCGCATTCACCACATCGATGCTGTGCCGCCGGATCGTGCGGGTCACGAGCCGCTCACTGAGCGAGTCCAGCGGCGGGTTCAGACGCACGCGCGACTCCGTCGCGGCCCGCAAGCGAGGAAGCAGCGGCCCGAGACCGATCATGAGGTGGGTCCGGTGGCCCCGAGAGACCAGTTCGGGCATCACCGTGATGAGATACGTGTTCGCGCCGCCAATGCGGGCGTTGCGGTGGAGGAACAGAGCGTTCATGGAGAATCAGTGTTTCCCGACTTCGGGCGCCCCGGGCAAGTGACGAAATGCTTTCACGCAGGACCGCCGCTTCACCGGCACGGC
>JALGSS010000450.1 GCA_029821745.1 Candidatus Zipacnadia bacterium | reverse complement strand
CAGTTCGCCGGGGAGTATCCGCTGACGGACTACTTCCCGCCGCTCAAGGACGCCCCCGAGGGAATGCGTGCCTACCACTCGGCCGGCAACACGTGCCTGCGCGGTCAGATCAAGTACGGCGTCCGGGATGATGACACGGACTACACCTTGCTCGGGCTGCACATCATGGAGACCTTCGGGGCTGACTTCACGCCCGCGAACGTGGCGATGGAGTGGCTGGGAAGGCTGCCCTTCCACCGGGTCTACACGGCGGAACGCGCGGCCTACAGAAACCTCGTGGATGACATTATACCGCCGGAGTCCGCGCTTGTCATGAACCCGTACCGCGAGTGGATCGGGGCCCAGATCCGGTGTGACGGGTTCGCGTATTGTGCCCCGGGGTGGCCGGAGAAAGCGGCTGAGTTCGCCTGGCGCGACGCCGTGGTCTCCCACGTGAAAAACGGGATCTACGGGGAGATGTTTTTCGCTGCGCTGATCGCCGCTTGCATGGCTACGGACGATCTACTGGGAGCCATCAGAGTCGCCCGCGCTGAGATACCGAACAAGTCCCGTCTCGCCCAGGCCATCGATGACGTAGTGCGATGGTGCGCGAAGGATGATGACTGGGAGAAGACCTGGCAGCGCATGGACAAGAAGTACGGGCACTACCATCCAGTCCACACCATCAATAACGCGGTGATCGTGCTCATCGGATGCCTGCACGCCGCCGGAGACTTCGAGAAGGCCATCTGCATCAGCGTGATGAGCGGGCTGGATACGGACTGCACTGGGGCAACCGCGGGATCAGTCATGGGAGCGCTGCTGGGCGCGTCCGGCGTACCCGAGAAGTGGTCGGCGCCGCTACGCAACACACTGCACAGCGCCCTCGAGGGCATGAACGTCAACAAGATCAGCAACTTGACGAAGCGAACGGTGAAGGTCGCCCGGGCAGTCTGTGGCTAAGATGCCGGACAGGCCACGAGTTGCGCACGAAGCCGGCGTAGCGGGATGGTACTCGCACTGACGATGAAGCGAACCGGAGGCCCAACGCCTTCGGTTCGCTTCTCTATGGGCTGAGAAACCGAAGCGACGACGCAGTTGTGTTGAGAAACTCACACGAATAGCTGCGGGGGTGGCGAGACCGGTATCCGGTCTCTATGACCGGGGCCCCGCAGGACCGTTCTGCCATCCTGAGCCCGTCCGCGGGGCCCCGCCGATTGTGCGACATCGGCACCCCACGGCTATTTCGCGTTCTTCAGCACAACGGCGCTCAGTCTGCGGTTTCGCTCGTGTTGAGGGGGGCTGCGGACGCTTTGAGGCTTGCGGCGATGAAGGGCACGATCTTGCCGACAGCGGCGGTCAGGTCGTCCGGGCTCCAGAAGAAGTGGTCGGCGCCTTTCAGGGACATCACCCGACAACGCTCCTGCGCATCGTTGGCCTGGATGATGCTGCGGATCGTTCCCAGGCTGCTGATGGTGTCCGCGGTGCCGGTCACGAAGAGGGTGGGGAAGCGGATATCCCTGAAGTACGTGTGGCCGGTGATGTCCTCCCCCTCGGGTACCGGGAAGGACAGGCAAGCGCAGGCAGGGACCTTCCCGTCGCGCACGCAAGCCCGGAGCCCGGTCCACGAGCCCCACGAATACCCAACCAGGGCCACGCGCTTCGGCCCGACGCCGAGACGAGCACGGAGCAGATCCAGCGCTCCGAGGCAGTCATGGACCTCGCCGATGCCCTCGTCGAACTCCCCGGTGGAGCCGCCGATCCCGCGGAAGTTGAAGCGCAGTGTCGCCAGGCCGGCTTTTGCCAAACCCTTCCGCAGACGGTCGACCACTGTCACGCCCATGCTCCCACCGTAGCGGGGGTCCGGATGGCAGATGACGACGCCGGCGTGGGGGCCCTCCCCGTCGGGGATCTGCAACAGCCCCTCCAGCGTGATGCTCTCGTCGCCGCGAGGGTGGAACGTAACGGGGCATTCGCCCGGCGCGTCGTCTCCCCAGGATGCCGAAGCGAGGCCGACGATACCTACCAGTAGGGTCGAGAGCAAACGGAGCGTCACGGAGCGATCACCTGCCGGGTCGTGGTTTCGAGCCTACTTCGCCTGCCCACGGGGAAGGTCCTTCTCCCCGCGTTGATCGCTTGACGTTCATACTCGCCCATCGGTATACTGGTCTCGGAGGCGTGGCCGAGCGGTCGAAGGCGACGGTCTTGAAAACCGTTAGGCGAAAGCCTCGGGGGTTCGAATCCCTCCGCCTCCGCCATACTGCGAACCAAGCCGCCCACCGTGGGCGGCTTCTTCCTTACCCTTTCCCGTTCCCGGGAGCCATCCATGCATGTGACAAGCATCACCCTTGACCACGACTTGTACCCGACCGACGAGCACTACCCCTTCAATCTGCCGCTCCTTCGCCAGACTGATGAGGTACCCTTCACGGAGCCGGTCAGCTTCTTCGTGGGCGAGAATGGCACGGGGAAATCGACGCTGCTGCGGGCCACCGCGCAGAGGTGCGGCATCCATATCTGGCGCGATACCCAGCGCACCCGCTACGAGTACAACCCCTATGAGGACATGCTGAGCCAGTGCCTGAAGGTCGGATGGGAGAATGGCCGCGTGCCCGGCTCGTACTTCGGCTCGGACATCTTCAATCATTTCGCGCAGGTGCTCGACGAATGGGCGGCCGCCGATCCCGGGCAGCTCAAGTATCTGGGCGGCGCATCGCTACTGACCCAGTCTCACGGTCAGTCGCTGATGTCCTTCTTCCGGGCCCGCTATCAAATCAAGGGCATCTACTTCCTGGACGAGCCCGAGACGGCGCTGTCGCCATCGACGCAGCTCGAACTCCTGCGGCTGCTGCTGGAGATGAGCCGCGCGGGCCACGCCCAGTTCGTCATCGCCACCCACTCACCGATCCTCTTGGCCTGCCCGGGAGCGACTCTCTACAGCTTCGATAGTCCTACCGTCCAGCCGGTGAAATATGAGGACACCGACCATTACCGCATATATCGGGACTTTATGCAGGCCCCCTCGCGATTCGTTGAGGGCTTGGTCGAGAAGTGAACGCCTGAGGCCGGCGGCGCCCTCACGATCCCAAGCCACGCAGCCAACCCAGCAGAATCGCGTTCACTGCATCCGAAGCCTCCAGGTTCACGAAGTGCCCGGCGTCCGGCACAACTGAGACCTCCACCTTCCCCCCAATCTCGTCCAAGCGCAGGTCATGCTTCAGACGACTAGCATCCGCCGGAGCGTAAAGCCCTCTGCCTCCGTAGATGCCGAGGACCGGGCATGAAACGGCCCCCAGCCGGCCCGTCGCGTCGAAATCGCGGATGCTCGGCCACAGTTCGTCATACACCGCCTGGGTCATGACCTCGACGATGTCCAGCCGCGTCTCTTCAACCCACTTGCGGACAGTCTGATGTTGCGCATCCACGAACATGCCCGGGAGATGCGCGGCGTTCAGGGCCAGGCACGGGAAGGAGTCTACGAGGACGATCCCCGCCACCACGTCCGAGTGGTCGCGCACAATCTCCAGAGCGATCATCCCCCCGAGGGAGTGGCCGATCAGCACGGCAGGCTCGCGCAGGTGAGTGTCCACGAGCCACCCGGCGAGGGCTTGCAGCGAAGGCTCAACTCCACCCGTCGGCCCGCCGTGATGGGGCAGATCCGGCGCAAGGGGACGCATGCCTGCCGCCGTGAGGGCCTCCATCTGCGGGGCCCAGAAACGCGAATCACAAGCGCAGCCATGGATCAGCAGCGGACGTGAATCAATCACTGGCACAACTCCGATCTCGCTTGGCTATCCGCCCGAACGCATGGGGCGACAAGGAGACAGGCGCTCCGGCGCGGAATGTCTCTCCAGTCCAGATCGACCGGACATGGTCGGCGGCCAGCCGCCGGCAGAGAGGTGACGAAAGATGGCAGATGGCAGCAGCACGACCCTCCCGCCGATGGACCTGCCCGTTCTTGGCGAATATGACGTGCTCGTCTGCGGGGCTGGGCCGGCAGGGATCGGCGCGGCAATCGCCGCCGGCAGAGCCGGTGCCCGGACGCTGCTGGTCGAGCATTTCTACTGCGTCGGCGGAATGTCCACCACCACCGGCATCAACACGTGGTGCGACACCCCCGGCGGGCCCATCTTCGACGAGCTTGAGGCCCGAATCGACGCCCTCGACAAGGCCCGCCGGCGCTTTGATCCGAAAGGGCACACATGGGAGAAGGGCCGCGTGAGTCTCCACGGCGAGACGCTCAAGGCGGTCGCGTTGAGGATGATTCGCGAGGCCGGGGCGGAAGTCCTCTTCGGCACCACCGCCGCCCGGCCGGTGATGGATGGCGACACCGTACGGGGCGTGATCCTCGCAAACAAGGGCGGTCTGCATCTCGCTTCGGCGCACACCGTGGTGGACTGCACCGCCGACGCCGACATTGCTGCCGGCGCGGGAGCGCGTTTCGCCAAGGGTGACCCGTCCGACGGCCGGCTGATGCATGTGAACTTCATGTTCAGCATCGGCGGCGTGGACCGCGAGGCCTTCAAGCGCGACAAGCCATC
>JALGSS010000449.1:1698-6234 GCA_029821745.1 Candidatus Zipacnadia bacterium | reverse complement strand
CCTTCAGGGCACGCGGGCAATATAGCGGTGCTGGCGATCTTCCTCGCAATGGCCTTCCCCCGGTTGAGGAAGCCGGCGCTGGTGTGGGCGATCGCGGTTGGTGTCGCGAGGGTCACGCTTGGCCGCCACTTTTTCGGCGATATTGTCGCGGGATGGGGTGTGGGCGTCGCACTGTCAGGGGTCATTCTGTGGCGCTTCAGACTACTGAGTTCCGGGGACCGGCTGCTTCTGGGGTCCATGAGCGCGGGGCGGCGGATGCTGGCGTTCGGCGCGGTGGCTCTGTTGCTGATGGCCATGCCCGGGGAGCACACTCCGGAAGTGGGCTGTGCGGTCCTCGTCCTCGCCGCGCTACTGCAGGCCTGGGCCACGTGCCGTCACAGCCGCGGCCAGCCGTGGCTGTGCAAAGGCCCCTGGGCGCTGGTACGCCATCCTTGCAGGCTGGCGGGCGTCTTGGTCGTTGCGGGGCTATCAGTCATGGCGAACTGGTGGCTGGTGAGCGTCGTGGCCATCGGGCTGGCGGTCGCACTCAGCATCGCGGCCATCGCCCGTGAGGAAGATGCGCTGCTCAAAGCGGACGAGGCAGACGAGGCAGACGGGGCCGCGTACGCCGGCTATATGAAGCGAGTGCCCGCCCTGATCCCGACGATCCGGTCTCTACGCGCCGCGTTTTCCAGGGGAGAATGGCGCTGGTCAGGGATTCTCGCCCGCGCGAGCCTCCAGGTATTCTCGATAGCCGTCATCGCCTATTTGCTGATGGAGGGGAAGCAGGAAGTGTTCGAGACGGTCGCGCGCGTTCGCTTCGTCTCCACTTTCGGGCTGCCCCTGTGGTAGGCGCGGCAGCAAGACCTGGCGGTCGTTCTGGACTGACCGTCTGATGGCGATCAAGCCGACATGATTGCAGGACGGGCGCTCCCTATGGGGCGCCCTCCTGCTTTGTGTCCACTTGGCTGCACACGCTGCCTCGCATGGTGCACTGGTGGCGCCGGGGGCGGAGCGTCAAGACTGCCCTGAGATTCCCGCGGCCGAGGAACCTTGATGTCACGGCAACCGTCCAACTCGGTGGCGCAGACCGAACATACTCATCGATAAGCAGGTTGCCCCGTGAAATTGACCGCGAAGACCATAGCCGTGGCCCGGCGCATTGACCAAGTCCCAGGTCTGGCAACTGGTGTTTCTCTCCTCGTGCTCGGCGCACTGATGATCCCGTGGGACCCCCAGTTGGAGGAAGTGTGGGACCACATCCATGAGCTCGCGGACCTGGAGCCCTTGGCGGCCCTGCTGACGCGCACGGGAAGCCCCCTGTCCAATCTACTACTGATGGGGCTCATCCTCGCGTTGGCACCTCGGCTTCGACGCGCGAAGGTAGTCTGGGCGTCCGTTGTGGCGGCCATGGCGACAACGGCCGTGATCGAGGTTCTCAAGCACGTCGTGGGACGTGGGCGCCCCTGCAGTGTGGCCGAGATCAACGCATTCCTGCCCTTCTCGCCCGAGGGCGGCTGGCACTCCTTCCCATCCGGCCACGCGGGCAATGTGGCGGTGGTGGCAATCTTCGCGGCTTTCGCATTCCCCAGATGGAGGAAGCTCTCTCTGGCGTGGGCGGTCGCGGTCTGCCTCGCGAGGGTCACGCTGGATCGGCACTACTTCGGCGACATCCTCGCCGGATGGGGCGTCGGCATCGCCTTGTCGGGCATCGTGCTTTGGAGATTCGGTCTGCTGGCTTCCGGGGACCACTCACTTCTAGGTTCCGGGGCCAAGTGGTCACGGGCACTGGCGTTCGGCGCGGCAGGACTGCTGCTCTTCGCCCTTCCCGGGGAGCATACACACGCAGTGGGCGGCGCGGTGCTCGTCTTCGCTGCACTCCTGCGAGCCTGGACTGCGGGCCACCATCGTCAAGCCCGACCAGAACCGTACCCGCGCGCATTGGCCGCCGGGGCGCCAAGAAGGGTTTCGCGCTGGTCGGGTGTCCTCGGGATCGCCGGGACCCATGATCTTCCGCAGGGGTCGTCACTTGCCCGCTTCCGGTAGGCAAGCAGCAGGCAGTCGAGGGGATGGTCCACGCCCTGACCAACTAGGCTCTCTGTCGCGCCGACTACATGGCCTTGTCCAGCAGGCCCACCACATCTTCCTCGCGGACCTTGCGCGGATTGGCCTTCGTCGAGCCGGACTTCATCGCGGCGCCGACGATCGCCGGGTAGTCCTCGCGCCTCAGACCGAAGCCCGCGAAAGGCCGTCTGCAGCCAAGCTTCTCGCACAGTTCCTCCGTCCACGCGATCAGATCCTCGCACGCCTTATCGTCGTTGAGTTCCCCCGTGATCCCCATCTCACGCCCGAGTGAAGCGAACTTCGGGGCCACCAGTGGCGCGTTGAAGGCCATCACATCCGGGAGCAGCAGCGCACAGGCCTCACCGTGAGCGAGACCGTAAAGGGCCCCCAGCGGGTGGGCGATCCCGTGCACAAGCCCGAGCCGCGCGCTTGCCAGGGCCAGCCCGGCCAGCATGCTGCCTAGAGACAGGTTCTCGCGCGCCTCCCGGTTCCCTCCGTCTTCACACGCCACCACGAGCCACTGCCCAATCCGCGTGGCTGCATCAAGCGCAAGCGGGTCGCTGAAGGCGTTCGCCCCGCTGGAGACATATGACTCGACCGCTTGGGTGAAAGCATCCAGACCCGTGAAGGCGGTCTGCTCCGGCGGCACAGAGATCGTGAGTTGCGGGTCCGTGATCGCCACGCTGGGCATCATACCCTCGGTGCGGATACTGGCTTTGAGACTGCGGCCCTTGTCGGTGAGCACGGAGACATGGGTGACCTCCGAGCCGGTTCCGGAAGTCGTCGTGCAGCAGATATTCGGGAGGCATTGGGGGCTGATGCCCTTCCCGGCGACGAACTCACCCGTCGGCGCGTCCTCGTTCGCCAGTCCGGCGATGGCCTTGCCCGCATCCATGACGCTCCCGCCACCGATGGCGATCACACTGTCGCAGCCCGCCGCGTTGAGCGCAGCTCGGCCACGGTCGATTGTCTCCACAGCCGGGTCATGCTCAATACCCTCGAAGAGGGTCACGACAAGCCCCGCCTCCTCAAGCCCGGCGGTGACCGTTCCCAGGACGCCGCCGGCCCTGAGTGAACCGCCGCCGACCACCAGAAACGGCTTGGCACCCAGCTTCGCGGCTGCGGCCGGCAGGTTGTCGATGGCACCCCACCCGAACAGAACCTCTCGCGGACAGCGAATCGTGAAAGAGCCCGGACCGATCATCGGACTGTCGCCTCCATTGTCTGGCGCCAGATGAGACTCATGGCCGCCTGTTACGAAAAAGGGGCCCGCTGGAAGCGGGCCCCTCAGGTTACGCGGATACGGTGCGGCTACATCGGTCCCATGCCCTCGCCACCGGGTCCTGGCCCACCGGGCATCGCCGGGCCGGCACCGGGCATACCCATGCCCATCTCGCCGCCCATGCCGGGCATTCCGCCGCCCATGCCCATCTCGGCGCCACCAACGCCTGCCTGCTGTCCGCCACCGGGAGGCGTGATGTACTTCATGCGCTGCGCCGGTCCACCGTTAACGATCAGGCGTGCCTTTGCGTCGTCCAGGGCCTTCAGCTCATCCCGGGACAAGGTGAACTCGAACTCGAAGTACCAGCCTTCCTTGCCGTCGAGCTTAAGGCGTCCGCCGTTGAAGCGATCGTCCTCGGGCGGGAGAAGGAGGCGGTAGCGCGGCTGGTAGTAGATTGTGGGCGGATGGAGCATCTGGGTGAAGAGCTCCGGCTGCAGGCCCGATGCCTGGGCAGCCCGCACAATCTCCTTGCCGGTCGGGTCGAACAGCCGTAGCTGAACCTGGGTCCTGTCGCCGGCCCACAGGTCGCGCCAGAGCTGAATCGTCTCACCCGCGAGGTAGAAGGTGTGGGGGCGATACATCCCGCCCTCGTATGTCACGAAGGAGAAGGGCGCGCGGCCCGGCCCCTTGTTGTCGAACTTCTTCATCGCGTTGAAGAACTTCTTGCCATACGTCTGCCGGCACTTGTCCTTCACATGCATGACCACCGGGACGGTGATGGTGAAGGAATCGGGGAGCGACGCCTCCCAGCGGGACCAGCGGATCGTCCCGTCGGGATTGCGCATGCTCTTGCGCTCCCAGTTGTATTCGAGCAGTTGCGGGCCAATGCGCGGGTAGCCGACCTCGAACCAGAAATTGCTCAGCGCATCCTGCCAGCGACCGAAGATCGCGTTGACTTCGTTGTGCTTGACGGCGGCTTCCTTGTAGACCTGAGCCCATAGTCGTCCGCCGGGTGTGCCCACGGGCGGCTCACTCGCATCAACGGGCCGGTCCTCATAGACACGCGCCAGCGAGTACCACATGTTCTTCGTGTATCGCTTGGGCGTGCCGTTCTCGTCCATCAGGTACACTTCCGGGATCGGGACGGGCGCCTGACCCTCTTCGTCGAGAAATTCCCCGTAGGTCATCAGCAAGCCCTCAGGCATCTCATTCTCGACCCACTGGTACGAGTGCCCGCTGGGGCCCTGCCCACCGCCCATGCCCATGCCCAT
>JALGSS010000449.1:0-1693 GCA_029821745.1 Candidatus Zipacnadia bacterium | reverse complement strand
GCCCATGCCCATGCCCATCGCGCCGCCCATTTCGGGACCCATCATTTCCTGGGCAAATGGCCCGGTTACCCAGACCCCATAGCAGGCCAGCGCGGCGATGATCGTTGCGGCAGTGACCATGAATGTACGTCTTAGACGCATAGAAAAAACCCCTCGAAGGCCTAGTCATATCGAGGATCGAACGGACTCTCCACGCGGCGAGTATATCCGTTTTCATCGACGGGCGTCAAGAACCGAGCCGTTTCTGTCCGTTCCTGCGCAAAGCCGGCCTACCCCGAGAACCCTATTGCTGCTGGTATTCCAGGGCCAGAGCCATGGTGCGCGTGCGCAGGGCCTGGCGCTTCTCGTCGTAGCTGTGCAGGAGTTGCATCCCCCGGATGACCTTGTCGTCCTCTCCATTGCGCATGCCCTTCTCGACGAGGCGCGCGGCGGCCGTGCCGATGCTCAGGGTCGCCCCGACGGTCTCCAGGACGGTGCCCAGGGCTTGATCGGGGGGCCTGAAGGCGGCAACGCGGGCCGTTAGTGCATCGTAGCCGGACATGATGTCCTGGCTGAGAGAGTTAGCCGCCGTCTCGTTGTCGATCCGCTTCTGACGCCAGCCCGAAGCCAGCATGTCGGTGCGCCGGATGAGATCGGCGTCGGCTCCGAGTACCTCCCTCACCTGGGTCAGGAAGTCGGCGGCTTCGGCGGGTGGCGCGAGTCCGGCGCCAACAACAGGCGGCGCGCCGTCGGGACCCATCACTCTCAGCGCCGCGAGCAGCGCATTGGCTACCGAGAGGGTGTCTTCCTTTATTTGCGAGGAGTCGTACACGGGTTGCTCGCCGATGATTGCGTCCCAGAAGTGCTGGAACAGATAGGCCTCGTTGCGGGCGAAATATGTCTGCCGCCCTCGGCAGAGGACATAGTAGACGTGGCCGTCCTCGCCTCGTCCCTTGCGACCCACCCAGCAGTCCCGGCCGATCACTCGCGCCCGGTTCGGCAGCAAGCTGAATTGCCCGGCCAGGGGCTTGCGCACGAGCCTCTCGGCCTCGTCGATGGCCTGCTCGCGTATGCTCTCGGTCCCCTGCGGGTTGGGGTCGCAGTACGTGATGTCGCCGGGGAAGGTGTCGTCCACGGAGGCCCGGATCTCGTACCGGATCATCGTCTCCATCGCGTGTTGACCGTCCGCGTAGGCCAAGAAGCGCCGCGCCCCGTCTATGATCGGGCGCCCACCAGGCTGAACAGGCAGCCCGCTGTTGTAGACGGGCTGGTACCCGGGCGGCGGCACCGTCAACTCGATCACCACCGGGCTCGTGCGCAGGCGCGGTCCGCCCCGGTCGTCTGACCGGGGCCGGGCGGCGTCCACAACATCGATCAGATGAGACAACGCCGGCAGTGGCAGTCCGTACACGCGACACCGCACGGTGAGGCGTTGGCTGCCGACCTTCGAGAAGGCTACGCGGTATGTCAGCCCACTCGGCATGAGGTCCCCCGAGATCGGGGGTGGCAATAGCTGGGCTTCGGGCGGCTGCAGTTCGCTGACGGCGTCGTTGGGGGAGTCAGCGGCCTCGACAGTTGCGTACGTGGCGCCTTCACCGGGCTCAATAACGATCGTGAGGGGCATGGTTGATCCACTCGCCCCAAGCAGCGGCGTCTGCTCCCCCGTGACCTTGACGACCGTGCCGAGTCGCAGCTCACGCTCCAGCGCCGCGGC
>JALGSS010000448.1 GCA_029821745.1 Candidatus Zipacnadia bacterium | reverse complement strand
TTCCCCGCCTCGCGCGTGTAGATCGAGAAGGTGAGGTTCGCCCGGTCGAAGACCAAGCTCCAACGGTTGGTAGCCCACGAGTTCGGCAGATCGCGCCGGCCGTAGAGGCAGAACAGGTAGTGGCCCTGGGTATCGTCGGACTCCCAGTGCGGGTGCACAAGCATCGAGACCGTACCCTCACTCGGGTTGAAGTTCCCCGGAACCTCGAATTCGCAGTCGCTCACCAGTTGGATGGACTGCCCTCGATGTCCCTGCACAAAGGTCTGCTCGGGGTGCAGGTTCCGGGCGCTGCCGGCGGCGATGACGGCGTCGGGCGACCCGTCGAAGGGCGCGTAGAGAAGCGGCAGCTCGGCGAAGGCCGGATGGCCGGCCGCCAGCATCAGGAGAGCAGCAACCAGTGTGAATCTCCGAAGCTTCTGTCCACGCCGGGGCAGTCGCGCAGCGGCGGCTGAGACGATAAGAGGCGTAGGCATGATGTTCCCCCTCGGGGCACATAGGAGGGGCTTCTCGGCGCAAGCTTCGAAGCCCCTCGATTGTCTGTCGGCTACGGTCGGAAGCGGATGGAATACAGGTCGGCGTCCCGCATCGCGAAGCGCAGGCGCACGGGCTTCCCGGCGAGGGCGCCAACATCGGAGCCGCCCTTCCAGCTCACCACATGCTCGATCTCGTCGCCGAAGATCTCCTCGCAGTCGTCCATCGCGAAGCCGGGGATCACGGCGCCGTCCGCGTCGGTGATCTCCGCCCTCACGAACCCAATAGCGGAGGTCGAGAAGTTGATGACGAGTTCCTTGCCGTCAAACACGAGCGGCTTCGTGACAAGCTCGCCGCCGGGGTACTTCGCATTCACCGAGACGAACCCGTCCATGCGGATCGTGAACCTCCGCAGGCGGTCGCCGGGGATGTAGTACGCCTCGGTGGAGTAGATCGAGAGCTCATCGGGCATGCCGGGGTCGGCGGCTTTGGTCTGCAGGATGCCCCATGCTGTCATGTTGTTGCGGTTGATCCAGCGCTCGGGCTGCAAGCCGGGGCGGACAAAGGCTTCGCCCCACCGGTGGAAGTCGACGCCGTCGCGACTTGTCATGAAGACGCCATCCGAGATCCCCTTCACGGGGTGCACGGCGTGGTTGCGGCTGGGCATGAACCGCTTCGGGAAGCCGAAGAAGATGTGCGGCGCGCGGAAGTACGGGGTAATGGCGTTCGTGTACAGGTGCTCTTTCGCCGCGGTCCCGTAACTGAGGAAGTCCGGCTCAGTCCAGTTCACAAAGTCGTCTGAGTAGCAGGTCATGATGTCGCGCACGCCATCTCGCCCCTGGCGGTGGAAATCGACATAGCGCCCGCGCTCATTGTCGTAGAATGCCAGATTCTGCGAATCGAAGGCACCCCTGGTGATGACGGGCTTGTCACTGATCAGTTCCCAGTGGATCGCGTCGGCTGACTTGTAGGTCACCAGCCCGCCGTTGCCGCCGCCGATGGCCTTGTATCTCGCGTCCGGCGTGCAGTTCGGATTCGTGTCTTTGAAGGGCGTGAAGTTGTGGCAGCCAATGCCCGCCCACACGATGTTGTTGTCCTTGTTGCCCTCGAACTCGATGATGCCCAGATTGGGCTTCTCCCAGTGGATGCCATCTGTGCTCTCAGCGTAGCAGGCGAACTCGGGATGAGTCGTCTTCCTCGTCTCCACGTCGTAGTTGGAGCCCCGGTAGTACATCCGGAACCGGTCGTCGTCCTCGAAGACGGTCACGTAGCAGCACGTACTCCCCTCGCAGGGCGCGTCGAAGTGCACGGCGATCTCCTGCGGCGTGGGGTGGTGCAACTGCAGGGACACTCCGTCCATGCTGTCGACCAGCCAGTCATCGACGAGAGGCTCGAGCCGCGAACCGATCTCGCGTGCCCCCGCATCGTCCTCCGGTGGTGCGGCGACGGCGCAGCCGGCCAGTAGGCTGCAGACAGCGACTATCATCAAGCAAGTGTCGATTCCCATGTAAGCGTCTCCTATAGGGAGTTGGTGAGCGTTCGGCTGACAGAGCCTTCTCGGGCGACGGCGGGAAATCCTCCACACGGCCGGGATGCCGGGGTTGCGCCGCTTGCCTTCAACGGAGCGGGCCGATACAGTATAGGCGTTTGGGCTGCCGTGTCGCGGCCACGCCAGGTATGGATGAGGATAGCAGCGGTGAACGACTCAGCCGGGCCTGACAATCAGGGCGAAGAGCCGGCCCCGCGCCGGACAGCGGTAGGCACCGTGCGCACGATGGTGGGCATGGGATACGTCACGCTGATCGGGGTCGTGCTGGGAATCTTCGTGCCACGGGCGCTGCAGCCGGAAGGCTACGCCTTGTTCACCGTCGTCTCCTCAGTGGTCACCGGCGTCTCGATGATCGGCCTCTTGCTGCTCACCAGCGGCCTGAACAAATTCCTGGTCGATGCCGGCGACGACTGGCGCGGGCTGGCCCGCTCGGTGATGTTGGTGGGCCCCGTCGCGATGGTTGCCGCAAGCGTTGCTCTGTGGCTCGTGGCCCCGTTGCTCGCGCAAGTCTTCGGTGACGAGAGTCTCACATCTCTGTTCCGCCTGTTCGCCATCGACCCGCCTCTCTACATCTCTTCCATGGCACTGCTTGAGGTCGCTTTGGCCCGGCGGCAGTATGAACGAAGGGTCCTGATCATCGCCGCCTACTGGACCTTCCGAGCCGCCGCGACCATCGCCCTGTTGATCGCGGGCTTCGCGGTCCCGGGAGTCATCCTCGGGGCCATCTGCGGGTCGCTGATCGCCGGTGCCGTGGGCTTCGCACTGACCGGCGTGGGGATGCCCCGCTACACGACGCCGCTGAAGCCTCTGCTGACCTTCCAGTGGCCGCTGGGTGTCGCGCAAATCCTCTACGTGCTGTTCCGCAGCGTCGACATCTGGCTGGTCAAGGCCCTCATTCCCGAGGCAGCCGCTGCGGGCTACTACGGCATCGCGGTCATGATCGGCATGCGTCTGATGCCGATGATCGCGTCGGTGAACTGGTCGATGGCGCCGAAGCTGGTGGCCGGCGTCAATGAGGGGAATAGGGCCCAGACCTGCGAGCTGATGCACGGGGCGTACCGGTTCGTGTTCATCACCATGATCCCCATCATCGCGTGCTTCGCTGTTCTCGGCGACCGCTTGGTGGCACTGGTGTTCTCCGAGGCGTTTGTCGAGGCGACGGCTCCCGCCGCGCTGCTACTGTGGGCGACGCTGATGGGGCTCTTCGGGGACACTGCCGGTCACGCGCTCATCGCCTGGAACAAGCCGATGACCAAGCTGGCCTGCGCGCTGTTCACGCTGCCCGCGTCTATCCCGATTGCGGTGGCGCTGATGCCCTCCTACGGGCTGATGGGAGCCGCGATCGGCACGACAATCGCCTTCACGCTGTTCGGCGCGGCAAGCGTGTTGGCGGCATGGAAACACGGGCGCGTTGGGCTGCCGGTGGTGTCCCTGGCACGCGGCGGCGCGGCAGCAATCGTCACTTACGCCGCGGGGACGCTATGGACGCCGTCGGGGTGGCTGGTGCTGGTCGAGGGGATGGCCCTGCTGACCGTGTACGCGCTCGTGTTGACCCTGTCGGGCGAATTGACCCGCACGGACCTACAGCCTGTCTTGAAGGCCTTCCGCTTTACACGCGGGCTTCCCGCTGCCGAGGAGGATGGCAGCACTCGACCTCGGTAACGGCTCCCGCTAGGCCTTCAGGCTTTCGTGCAGACGGCGAACAAGGTCATGGCGTCTTCGAACTGGTCGGGCTTCGGGAGAAAGTCGTCGTCCTCCGCGACCCACTCCGGCCCCGGCGAGATGCGCTTCCAGAGGCGTTCCCACGTGCGCTGAGACAACAACCGCCCCTGAATGCCGAGAGCGCGCTTGATCCTGATCACAAGGCGATTCAGCGGGTGGCTGATCGATGAAGTGTTCAGGTCGAAGGGTGGTCGCTGGGCCAGCAGCTCGTCCACGGTGAAGTAAGGCTGCAGTTGCTCCCGCAGTGTCTCAGGGGAGTAGAGGCGCAGGTGGTAAGGGTTGGGTCGCAGCTTCTCGTGCAGGTTCTCCTCGGAGGGCACACTGACCATCACGGTGCCGCCGGGGCGCACCGCTGCCGCAATCTCCGCGCACAGCTTGTCCGGGTGGTGTACGTGCTCCATTACCTCGAAACAGACCGCCGCGTCGAAAGTCTCTGAGCGCAAGGGCAGCGCCTCGGCATTGAACACCACGCGCCCGGCGCAAGGGTACGCTTCGTTCGCTCCGCGCACGGCATCCGATGACAAATCGCCCGCGATAACCTCGAGGCCCGCTTGCGAGAGAATCTCATCCCCGTAGCCGGTCCCGCAGCCGCAGTCGAGAACCAGCCCGGGGGTTAGATGGGCTGCCGCGAACCGACCTGTTCGACCCTTCGCCACTCCACAGATTGCGTCACCGTCCCGCGTGCGAGAGATGGGAATAGACTAGGCCAACAGTTCTGAAACTGCGTCCACGACGTCAGTGACGTGGATCTGCTCCATGCACCATGCGCCTTCCGGGCGTGAGCACCTGGCGAATGGATCGCGTGAATTCTGTGCGCACGGCGAACAGGCGAGGCCATGGTACAGGGCGCGGGTCTTGGCGTGCAAGGGATCGGGTCCGACGATTGCCGGGTCGTTTGGGCCATGTAGTGCGACTAGTGGCGCCCCAACGGCCGACGCAATGTGCATCGGCCCACTGTCATTGGCCACTACGGCATCCGCTGCCGCCAGTACACACGCCAGGTCTCTGACGTCAGGTGTGGAGACGTAGGTGACCTGTGCCTCCGACTGGAGGTAGCGAACGTCCTCACTATCGGGAGAAGCGGCCAATACGAGCGGCTCGGCGCCCAAACGTCTGAACTCTCGTGCCGCTTCTGCCATGCACTCCACGGGCCATTTCCGATCCTTCCAGTTCGCGCCGGGGTGCAAAGCGACTATGGGTCCGCTACCGACCCCGACAGCACGCAAGCGACTGAGACCTGACGCCCGGTCTTCATCTGTGAGCTGCAGAGCTATCCGGCGCGGGGTCGAGTCACACCCGAGTTGCGCGACCAGCCGCTGGAAGCCGTGGGCTCGGTGTGTACCTAGTTCATCAGCAGTCGGGGTGTGGTCGGTCAAGGTCCAGAGGGGTGCGCGATGCCACTGACGCCCCGTCGCTTCACGCCCCACACACGCGAGACGCCGTGGCACGGAGGCTAGGTGGACCAACTGTGGTACCAGGTT
>JALGSS010000447.1 GCA_029821745.1 Candidatus Zipacnadia bacterium | reverse complement strand
CTACGACGGCATACGGCAACGGCGCGCAGGCTGAAGACCTGCGCCTACGGACGGCATACGGCAACGGCGCGCAGGCTGAAGACCTGCGCCTACGGACGGCATACGGCAACGGCGCGCAGGCTGAAGACCTGCGCCTACAACGACATACAACCACGGCGGCATACAACCACGACGACATACGGCCACGAGCCCGGCCCGTGTCGTACCTGATTGCGAAGTCACGCGCAACGGCGCCATCCGTCGCATCAACGCACGTGGGGGGCCTGCCAACTGTCGGCCGTGTAGCTGTGAAGCTCGATCCGGTTGCCGTCCGGGTCTGTGATCCACGCTTGCCAACTGTTGTCCATGCCCAGCTCCGCGTCGCTGACCTCTACATCCCGCGCGCGGAGTTCGTCCACTGTTGCCGACACGTCCTGGACCTCGAGGCAGATATGCCGGTACGAAGGTGACGCGCCCTCGCCGACCTCGCCCTGAAACAACTCGATGAAGCTGCGCCCGCCGGCATGCAGATACACGCCGAACTTCTCGCCCGTGTCATTGATGAAGTCAAAGGCGTGCGGGAGCCCGAGCTTGTGCTGGTAGAAATCGATGGCTGCGTCCAGATCGCTGACGGTGAAACACGCGTGCGCGAGAGCCTTGATCATGGGTGCGCTGTCCTCCTCGCAGGACACGTCGCCGGTCGGCCGTCACTCCGGCGACATGCCTCCGCGTATGTTGTACAATGTGTTTCGCGCCCGAGCGGCATGACGCCTGCCTGCCCGTGCGCGGTGCAGAAGGAGTGGTCGATTCGTGTCTGATTCCCTCGATCTGAAAGTTGGCATTTCCGGCGTGCGCGGCGTGGTTGGGCAGGGGCTGACGGCGCAGGTCGCGTTTTCCTTCGCGCGCGCCTTCGCCGCGTGGGCACCGGGGTCGAGTGTCGCTATCGGCCGTGACACCCGGACCAGCGGCGAGATGCTCCGCGCCGCTGTGGTTGCCGGACTGCTGGAGTCGGGCAAGCATGTGGTCGACCTGGGCATTCTGCCGGTTCCGAGCCTGCAGACGGCGATCCGCCTCGACGACGAGTTGCATGGGGGCCTGTACATCAGCGCCAGCCATAACCCCGGCGAGTACAACGGGCTGAAGTTCTTCCGCGCCGACGGGATCATCCTGTATCCCCAGCAGGCCGAGGAACTCATCGCGCTGTGGGCAGAAGCGGACTTCCCCGCGGGTCCCCTTGATCGGCCGGGGACGCTCAGCGTTCGTGGCGGGGCCATCGACCGGCACATTCAGCGCGTCGTCGACCTCGTTGACGTCGCACTCATTGAGGAAGCCGAACTCACGGTCGTCCTGGACAGCAACAATGGGGCCGGGTGCTACTGCGGCGAGGAGCTCCTGCGCCACCTTGGCGTGGCCGAGATGGATCTGCTGAACCCCGAAGCCACGGGCGTGTTCGCCCACACACCCGAGCCGATCCCCGAGCACATGGGACAGCTTGCCGAGCGTGTCGCGCAGTTGGGCTACCACATCGGCTTTTCCCAGGATCCGGATGCGGACCGCGTATCGATCGCCTGCTGTGTTGGGCCGGACGGGAGAGCCGCCGAAGCGATCGGCGAAGAGTTTACCCTGGCGCTCGGGGCGGCGTCGGTGGCTGCCCAGGCCGCCGGGCGCGGCCATACGGTCTCCATGGCCTGCAACTACTCAACCAGCCGCATGATCGAGGACATCGCCGCCGAGCATGGCTTCCCGTTCCGTCGGACGGCGGTCGGTGAGATCAACGTGGTGGAGGGCCTGCAAGCGTTGGAGCGTGAATGGGACGCCAAGCACCCGGGTGACGCAGCGCATTTCGCGTTCGGGGGAGAAGGGGGCGGCGGAATCATCGACCCGCGCAACCAGTATTGCCGCGACAGCCTCAACTCCGTCGCTCTGATCCTGCAGGGCCTTGCGCAGTGGAAGCTGGGGCGGGCTTTGCCCGACGCACCCCGGCCGGATGACGGGCGACTGCTGTGCGACAGTTGGCGCAAGGTGGCCCTCATGCCCTGCGCCATCGTGAAGGACAAGATGACCTTCGACGATATCGACCGCCAGGACGGCGTCATGGAGGCGGCGATGAAGCGGTACGGGAAGGCCGACGTCCCGCCGGAAGACATCGCGACCAATGATGGGGTTCGGGTTCGCTACCCGGACCGCTCGTGGCTGCATATCCGCCCGAGCAATACGGAACCGATCGTGCGCTTCATCGCTGAGCACGATTCAGAGCCCCAGGCCAGACGGCTGGTGGATGAGGCCATGGAAGTCGCGAAGGCGGCGTTGCAGTAGACCCGACCTGCGAGGGATGTGCTGAGAGACCGATGGGGCCTGTCAGGCGCTCTGCACGGGGCCCCGTCGCATCCCGCAGAGCGGGACGACACCCCGTGCCCATGTTGTCCTTCGTCAACACGACCGTTAGCCCGGGGGGAGCATGAGTTCCCGCGAGTGGCCCAGGAGCGCCTCGATGGTAGGCTTCGACTTCCCAAGAGTCGAGCGCACGAGGGCGGCTTCCTTCGCCTGGTTTTTGTTGCGCACCGCGTTGGCCGCGCCGTAGAGATTCCCTGTGTAGAAACTCGCGCCGATTAGTGCCAGGACGACGCCGGCAGTGTCGTCGCCCTTGTCGAAGCGATTCACGGTGAAGCCGATGATCGCCGCGTTGAGTAGCAGTGACATCCAGCCGTCCCCGTGATTGCCGGCGTATATCTGTCCGGTCCCGGGAATGATCCCCGACATCAGAAGCGCCTTGCCCGCGGACTTGCGGGGCATCAGCCGCAGCTTGTCGCAGCCGGCCGCCATGATCGAAGCGCCCTCGAGCAAGGGACTGTCGGGGTGCTGGAGCGGGAAGGTGCGCCAGACTCGGCCGGCGCGCTTCCAGTCTCGTCCCAGCAGGTATGAGAGGGCCATCACGAAGGTAGCGTCGTCCGCGTACTTCCCCGTCGGGAACTCCTCAAGCTGCTCGTCCAGGTACTTGCGAGTCTGCGTATAGTCCTGAGCCCCGAAGGCGCACTGGGCCAGTCGGAACCGGGCGTTCTCGCGGAAGGCACCTTCCGGATATGCAGCCAGGTAGTCTTTGTAGCCCTGGATGGCCCGAGACCACGCCTGGGACCCCTGGTACGAGCTGCCGATCATGAACACCGCACGCTCCTGCAGGCCGGTGTCTCGGCTGAAGAACACGCAGCGCTTCAGCTCGCCGACAGCGCGCTGGTAGTCCTTCTGGGAGTACAGCCACATCGAGTAGTTGTACAGGTCGAGGGACGAGATGGTGATCTGGTCCACCGGCTGCGCATCGACATCGGCGGCGAATGTCGCGCTCGTGATCAGGACGAGGAGCAACACGGTCGCCGCCGTGATCTCAGAAAACCTTGTCATTCAGGGGCAAACCTTTCGTCCAGCCTCTGTCTGGGGGCCGACTGTGCCCTGCGAACCACCACCACACATCGTTGTCCTGCGGGAGGTCAAGCAGCCGCGGGCCCTCGTCGGTCTTCGTCGCGCCACGGGGGTAATCAGTGGGGTCCATGCATCGGTTGCATCGCTCCAGGCGGTCGCCCGCCATGATGATGCCGCGGACGAGCCCGTATCGCTGCACTGCTTCCTGGGCGTAGTGGGAGCACGACGGCTCGAAATTGCAGACGGGGCCCCGCGTCTTGGAGATCGTGGACCGGTACAGGCCAAACCACCAGGGGACGGCGTTCTCAACGGCGCCGGCGGGCTTCTGCGGACGCTCGAATCGCCTGGCGATCTCGTCCACGCTGAACTGCGCTGCCGCCGGGACGCAAGAGAGGATGCACACCGCACACACTGCCGCCAACCCGCGCGTGAATATCGGAAAGCGAACATAAACGGGGCGGCCACTGAGCGTGGCCGCCCCCAATGCGCATCTCTGTAGCGATCCGGACAGCAGCGACTGTAGCCTAGTAGGCATCCTGCCCGGCGTACTCCTCGATGGTCTCGCCCTGGTAGGCCTTGACGCCGTCGTATCCCCATACTGCCACGCTGACATACGGCAGCAGTCGCAGCCAGGAACGGGTCGGCACGCTGATGCCGGAGTTCTTCAACTGCCCAGCGGGGACGCCTTCCAGGCAGCAGGCCTTGATGCCGGCTTCGAACCCGCCTTGCTCCTCAGTGGGCTCCACCTCGCTCAGGCTGTCGATGCCGAGATACTCCTCGGTGGTCTCGCCCTGGTACGCCTTGTACATGTCATAGAGGCGACCGACCATGAGCACGCGGGCAACTGAGCGGCCCACGCTTGGCTTGTACCCGGAGTTCTCCCACTGGCCGAAGGGTGTGCTGACACAGCCACTGATGAGCCCCGCCACGCAGCCCCCGGGGTCGGAGACGTCCTTGGTGGGCTCCAGCGCCTCGTACTGCGCCGACAGCAGAACCGGCAGCGGATTCGGGATAGCAGCGAACTGCGCGTCTGCTGATGGGCCCACGGCGCTTTGCCCATCCGCAGCCATCAACACCGACGCACACAACAGCCATCAACACCGACGCACACAACAGCGACACGACAACGGCCACTCCCTGCAGCATTGCACGTGTACGCATGTCTTTGGTCGACCTCCTTTGTAGGGTAGCTGCAATTCTACTCCCACCGCAACAAATGTCAACTGGAATGTCAACTGGAACTTCCCTTCTATTTGACGGTATGAAATGTGGTTATACAGCGCGTTCGTAATTGTCAATTAATGTAGTATTCGTGAAATTAGTGAGACATGTTCTCGTGCGGACCTTCTGCGTCCCCTTTGACTCAGGTCAAAGCATCGGGTGAGGCTCCGATGGCAACCACGATTGAGCGCAAGATCATCAAGATCGACGAAGAGAAGTGCGATGGCTGCGGGTTGTGCGTGAACGCGTGCCACGAAGGCGCGATCCAGCTTGTGAACGGCAAGGCGAAGCTCATGAGGGACGACTACTGCGACGGCCTGGGCGACTGCATCGGTGAATGCCCGCAGGACGCCATCAGCTTCGAGGTCCGTGAAGCCGCGCCATATGACGAGGCGGCGGTTCAGGCGAACATGGCGACGAGCCATGGGGCGGCAGCGGGCGCGTGCCCGTCGGTGCAGGGGATGCTCGACGCGATCAAGGCGACATCCGAGGAGAGCCCGTGCGGGTGTCCGTCAGCCCAGGCTCGAAGTCTGGCGCCTAAGCAGGCCCCGCAAGGCGGACAGCCGCAGGAATCGGCCCTGGCGAACTGGCCCACGCAGCTTACCCTCGTCGCGCCGAACGCCTCGTACCTGCAGGGCGCGGACCTGCTGATCAGCGCCGACTGCGTACCCTTCGCCTACGGCGGCTTCCACAGCGATCTGCTGCCGGGGAAAGTTGTTCTGCAGGCGTGTCCGAAGCTTGATGATACGGGGCCGTATGTTGAGAAGCTCGCGACGATCTTCGCCACGAGCGGCATTCACAGCGT
>JALGSS010000446.1 GCA_029821745.1 Candidatus Zipacnadia bacterium | reverse complement strand
AATGCCCGTGGTGTCGGCGATCTTGAAGGCCTCGAGCTGGATCGGCATCGGGTGGGCACGATAGGCGCGGTTGAACCAGTAGCAAAGCTCTAGAGCCGTGAGCTGCTGCGGGTTGAAGATCGCCGTATTCGTGCCGAACAGATTGGTCAGGATCAGGTCCGGACCGCCATTGTGCAGGTCATGTGCGGGCGGCCCGAGCTCGGCCCGGACTCGCGTCACTGCCAGCGAGATGCCGAAGTAGATGAGGAAGACTAGGGCGGCCACCCACATCCACATCCCCATGCGGGCCGCGAAGATGGCCAGGAACGCCGCTCCGCCGGCGATCACCCATACAGCCAGGGGGTACCGCATTGGCTCCCCGTCGTCCTCCAAGCGCTGTCTCCCGATCAGTCCCTGCCAGATGGTTGCCAACTGCCCCCGGGCCATCCAGAGCGCGAAAACAGACAGCCCGATGTATGCGGCTGCGGCCTGCTCCGCCTCGTACGGGAAGCCCGGAATCCGGCTCAGACCCACGAGAGTGGAGAACAGGCGCTGGCCTTTCCAGAACAGGTAGAAGAACCAGCACGAGAAAGCGAGGTCCAGGGGCAGCATCATCCCCAGACCGATGGCGAAGGGGTAGAAGGAGATGCGCGTTCCGCCCAGGGCACCCCAGGGATAGCCGCGGAACAGAGACCGCATGTAGGCGTCGTAGTGCACGACGCGGACCTTGATCAGGGGGATCGACGGCCAGATCTCGTGGAAACCGTTGACCATGGTGATCGCGGCGGCCACCCCGAACCCGGCCCACATGAGCTTGTTTCGCAGCAGCGGAGCCCCCGGCCGGGTCAGTTCGAGGGGCATGTGCGTGATCGGGTATGTGAGCTTCTCGCGGTCCATCCAGCGCTTGCGCAGCAGGGAGTTCATCGCCAGCATCATCGTGGTGATGATGGCAAGGAACAGCCCCCAGTTCGAGATGGGGCGCAGCCAGGCAAGCAGTCGTTCCCGCGTATAGAGAGTGGTGCCCCCGTCGAAGGCGGGCTCGTAGATGGACGGGTCGCTGATGGTGAGATGCTGGGGGAGATACTGGAAGAACAGCTCTTCCCACTTGTTCTCCGGGCTCGCGAGCCAGAAGGGCATCACGATCTGGGGCGTGACGACCTGAATCAGGTCATGCCCGCACAGCGCGGAAGCAACGCAGACCATGCAGTAGATGACGAGCAGCTCGTTGCGATGCAAAGCGAATCTGGGTGACAGGCGGCGAATTCCCGCGTTACCCAGGACCATCATAAAGAGGATGAAGACGGCATTGTAGAACAGCGAGACGGTGGTCGGGTGCCCCTCATAGCGGACCACAGCCATCTGCGTGATCCAGTAGGCATTAAGAGGGAGAAGCAGGCAGGCGAGAATGATGGCGCGCGGCGTAACGCCCCTGGCGCCTCGCACTTCTTCTGGTTTGGTTTCGTCGGCGGGAAGTGTGTTCAATTCAGCAGCGCTTTGCTCCGCGGTAGGTCCGCGGGAATGATCCCGGCCCACTGCGTCAGGGCGCGAAGGCCCATGACCAGGCAGGTTTCGTTGCGGAGAGGGCTCACACCTTCTCGATCGGGGCGACGTCCGCGAGAAGTCTCTTGACGCCCTGCGTGGCGAAGGCGATGGTCAATTCCGCGTTGGATCCCTCGCCCTTTACCTGGACAACGATCCCTTCGCCGAACTTGGTGTGCTTGACGCGCTCGCCGGACTTGTAGGTGACCTCCGAAACGCTCTGTGGGGCCGCCTCTACGGCTTTGCGCTTGCGCTGTCCGGCGCGCTTCGCGGCGGCCTCTGCGCGCTTGCGGCGCGCCTCCCGGGACTTCCCGGCTTCCCGTTTGGGCTTCTCCTCGGGCTCCTCAGGCAGCGCGGTGGAACGCTCACGCGCCTTCGCGCCGTTTTCCTGCACCCGGGAGAGGAGCTGGGTCATGTCTATCTTCCGGCCGCCGATTTCCATCTCGGCGCGCTCTCCCTCATCCCCAAGCACCGAGGAACTCATCAGGTTGCTCAGGTCGACCTGCCGGTCAATGAGTTCGTCGGGAAGATCAGACAGGAAGCGCGAGGGCTTCATGTTCTGGGGCGCTCCGAAGATCGTGCGCCGGTACGCGTGGGTGAGATAGAGCATGTGCTGGGCCCTGGTGATGCCCACGTAGCACAGCCGCCGCTCTTCCGCCAGCTCATGCTTGTCGCCCATGCTGCGCTGGTGAGGGAAGACGTTCTCCTCGAGGCCCACCATGAACACGATGGGGAACTCGAGGCCCTTCGCTGAGTGGAGGGTCATGAGCGAGACCTTGCTGTCGATCTCCTGGGCCTGGTCAAGGTCGGACAGCAGCGCGATATGCTCGAGGAAGGCTCCCAGGTCCGACTGTTCGTGGACCTGCTCAAAGCGCTGAGCCAGGGAGACGAACTCCTTCAGGTTTTCAGCCTTGATCGCGTCGTCGGCGTTGTCGCTGTTCTCGAGGGCCCGCAGATACCCGGTGTCCTCGGCCACCGCCCGGCAGAACTCGGTGAGTGTCAGGGATTCGCGCTTCTCCCGCAGGGACGCGAGAATCTCGGCGAAGTCCGCGATAGCGCTGCGGGCGCGTTTCTGCAGGTTCTCGTCCTTAGCCGCGACGGCGAGGGTCTCGTGCATCGTCAGACCGTTCGCGTCAGCCAGACGGTCGATGTGCGAGACCGTTTTGTCGCCGATTCCCCGGGCCGGCACGTTGATGATGCGGCGAAGCGAGACCCCGTCGGCGGAGTTGTACAAGACCCGCAGGTAGGCGATGAAGTCGCGGATCACCGCGCGCTCATAGAAACGGATGCCGCCCACAACCTCATACGGGATGCGGTAGGTCATGAGGCCCTCTTCGAACACACGCGACATCGCGTTGGTCCGGTAGAGGATCGCGTATTCGCCATACGTCGCGAGTTGGCAGTTCACCTGAGTGCGGATCGTCTCCGCGACCCATTCGGCCTCCTGTTCGGCGTCAACGGCCTCGTACTGCACCAGGTTGTCGCCGGGCCGATTCTGGGTCCAGAGCTTCTTGTCGCGGCGGTCTTCGTTGTGCTTGATGATCTCGTAGGCGCACTCAAGTATCTTCTGCGTGGAGCGGTAATTCTGCTCCAGCTTGATGACCTTCGCGTCCTTGTAGCGTCTCTCGAAGTCGAGGATGAGGCCGATATTGGCCCCCCGCCAGCCGTAAATGCTCTGGTCGTCATCGCCCACAACGCAGACATTCTGGTGCTTTTGGCCCAGCAAGCGGACGAACTCGTTCTGCGCGTGGTTGATATCCTGGAACTCGTCCACGAGGATGTACTTGATGCGCTCATGGTACTTCGCGAGGACTCCTTTCTGCTCACGCAGGAGTTGTTCCGTGCGCATCAGCAGATCGTCGAAGTCCAGGGCGGCGTTCGCTCGGAGCCCGCTCTGGTACCGTCCGTAGACACGCTGGACGACTTCGTCGAAGGGCCCGCGCCGGCCGCGGCGGTATTCCTGGGGGCTCATGAGCTCGTTCTTCGCCGCGCTGATGGCGAAGTGGATGTCGGCGGGCTTGTACTCCTTGGCATCAATGTCGAGGACTGAGAGCGCCTGCTTGATCAAGGCGCGCTGGTCGCTGTCGTTGAAGATGACGAAGTTGGGGGGCACGCCGATGGCCTCGCCGTCGGCGCGGAGGATGCGGGCGCAGATGGCGTGGAAGGTGCCCACCCATAGCTTGCGCCCCAGGGGGCCGACGAGCTTGGCGATACGCTCCTTCATCTCACCGGCGGCCTTGTTGGTGAAGGTGACGGCTAGAATCGAGTCAGGGGGAATCTTACGCTCGTGGACCATGTGAGCGATGCGATAGGTGAGCGCGCGGGTCTTGCCGCTACCTGCGCCGGCAATGATCAACACGGGCCCGTCAACGGCTTCGGCAGCTTGCCGTTGTTCTGGATTGAGTGCGTCGAGTAACGACAAGGGCGATCACCGACAGATAGTCTGATGGCACAACGAGGAAGCAAGACGCTTCAGAGGCGGTGCGTACTACTATACAAGAAAACGCTGCAGGCGGCTACCCAAACCGAGTGCCCAGAGCGGGATCTTCGCCAGTAGGTGGGTTTCGGTGTCAGCAGGTCACAACTCGTCGCGCGGCCCACCTCAGTATCCCCGCCAAGAGCCCGTCGGCGGCGGGATGGTTTCCCACGTTCGGCAACACGTTCAGCGTGTTCGCTAGGACCGCCCCCTCGCCCACATTCCAGCTCCCCAGCATGACTCCCGACGCATACCCGCCGTCAACCGGATACCCAACCGCAAAGGCGGCGACTGCCGTTTCGTCCGGTGTCTCCTGCCCGTCGAGCAGGCCGTGGGAGATCACCGGACCGAAGTACTCCCAGTCCATAACGCCTGGAGCCCGCTGCTCGCGCAGGATCTCGTGCCGGGCCGCGACGCACTCCTTGTGGTAGAGCCAGTCGTTGAACTCGTAGTAGGTGCCCCGGCTCGCGAGCGGCAGTCGTCCCACAGCGTCGTCGCCCCTGCGGAAGCTGCTGGGAGCCAGCAGGAGCGCCACACTCCCCGCCTCGACCCTTCGCAAGAGGTCGCCCCAGGCCGCATCGTC
>JALGSS010000019.1 GCA_029821745.1 Candidatus Zipacnadia bacterium | reverse complement strand
GGGCATGGTCGGCGGCACGGTCCTGGACTACAACGGGGTGCGCCTGACGGCCGGAGGGCCTCAGACGGGCACAGTGACCGGCGTGCGTCATGAAGGCGATGACACTGCGCTGGAAGTCACGGGCGATCTGTCGGAAGGCGCGGCGCTGGCCGGGTGCATGATCCTCGTCAAGCACGCCGATATGAAGACCCAGGGAAGACCCAGGGGCACACGATCCGCCGCGTGGAGAAGACGGCCGGCGGCAGCCTCGTCTGGCTTGAGAGCGATCCGGGGTTCGTCATGGAGGACGGGAAGACGCGGTTCACGATGTTCCCTCAGGGCCAGTTCGAGGGCGAGAACACGTACAGGGTCGATAACGTCGTGGCGCTTGAGCAGACCGACAGCGCTCGTTGAGCGGCTGAGTAGCGATCAAGGTTGTGTTGATGAGTTCACTTGGTTGGCTGCGGGGTGGTCACGTCGTACAGTGACGGGGCCCCGCAGGGCCGTTCCGACGGGCTAAACGCGTCCGTGGGGCCCTGCCGATTGTGCGACATCGGCACCCCACGGCTACTTCGCGTCTCTCAACACGACCTCAGTGCACCGTCAGACGGCGAACAGGTGAAGCCATGAGCGCGGACTGTGTGCTCGCGATTGACCAGGGAACCACATCCAGCCGGGCGGTGGTTGTGGGGCCGGACGGGCGCATCGCTGCCGAGCAGCGGTGCGAACTGCCCCAGCACTACCCTCAGCCGGGCTGGGTCGAGCACGACCTCGAGGAGATCTGGCGCAGCGTCGTGATGTCCGTCACCGGGGCGATGACGGGCCTGGAGGGCGGTTGGTCGAGGATCGCCGCCATCGGGATCACGAACCAGCGCGAGACGGTTGGCCTGTGGGAGCGCGCAAGCGGCAGGCCCGTGGCGCGGGCGATTGTGTGGCAATGCCGGCGCACGGCCCGACAGTGCGAGAAGCTGCGCGAGACGAGCGGGGAGCGCATCAGCGAACTGACGGGCCTGACCGTGGACCCGTACTTCTCCGGCCCCAAGCTGCGGTGGTTGCTGGATAATGTCGCGGGGGCCCGGGCGCGATCCACAGAGCTTGCCGCGGGGACGATGGACACGTGGCTGCTGTGGAAACTCACCGGCGGCGGGCACTTCACCGATCCGACGAATGCCTCGCGCACCATGATGTATGACATCGGGGCGCGGGAATGGAGCCCGGAACTGCTGGAGGTGCTGGGCGTCGACGGGGACCTGCTGCCGAGCGTGCTCCCGTCCGGAGGCGATTTCGGCACGACTGCGGGGGGAGATGGGATCCCGGCGGGTGTGCCGGTGCGGGCGGTGATCGGCGATCAGCAGGCGGCGCTATTCGGCCAGGGGTGCGTGGAGCCGGGGCAGGCGAAGAACACCTACGGAACGGGCTGCTTTTTGCTGGTCAACACGGGTCAAGAGCGGGTGCGGTCGGGTGCGGGATTGCTGACGACCCTCGCGTGCGACAGGCAGGGCGACGCGTGCTACGCCCTCGAGGGCAGCGTGTTCATCGGTGGCGCGGTGGTGCAATGGTTGCGGGACGAACTTGGGATCATCTCAAGCTCCGCACAGGTCGAGGACTTGGCAAAGACGGTCGAGGATACTGCCGGGGTGTATTTCGTGCCCGCATTCGTGGGTCTCGGGGCCCCCTACTGGGATGCGGAGGCGCGCGGAGCCATTGTGGGCCTGACGCGGGGCGCCGGTCGGGCGCACATCGCGAGGGCGGCGCTGGAGGCCATCGCGCACCAGAGCGCTGACGTGATTGAGGCGATGATCGTGGACGGGGCGGGTGTGCGGGAACTGAAGGTGGACGGCGGGGCCGGCGCGAATGACCTGCTGATGCAGCTTCAGGCCGATCTGGCGGCAGTCACGGTGATCCGCCCCGGCGAGGCCGAGATGACGGCGCTCGGGGCCGCTTACCTGGCCGGGCTGGGTGTGGGCGTGTGGGATTGCCCATGGGAGTTGAGCGCGTCCGACCTGACCCAGTTCGAGCCGGGCCTGACGGCGCAGGACCGCGAAATCCGGCGAGCATCCTGGGCGGCGGCAGTGCGGCAAGTCAGACCGGTTGCGGGGTCTCGGATGCCCCCCCGGTAGCAGTGGCAAGTTTTTTGTCTAGGTGGGAAGGTCTGGGGCAGGCAGGGGGGGAATAGCGGCAAGGCGCAAGTGTCGCGGCACGCCAGGAGTCGGCATCGGCGCGTCGTCGGCGTTCAAGGTAAACCAGGGGCATTGGACGGGGCGATTCGCGGCCGGTTGTGGCGCGGGGGAAGGCGCCCCCCGGCGCTCCAGTGGGCTACCTTGACGCTTACCAGAGCGCATGATACGATAGCATTCTACCCGTCAGCAACCTCAGATGCCAGTTTCTTAAATGGTGGAGTCGAACGCATTATGATGGATGTAAAGAAACTCGCGGCCTTGGCGTCAAGCGAGGACCAGGGGCCAGTCGCGATTGAGCGACAGATCTCCCTGCCCTGGTCGGACGCTTTCCGTATCAGCCTCCGAAACGTGACCTTGCGGCTCGGCCGTGCCGCTATCACGGCGTCGGGCGTCATCCTGGGCATCGCGTTCCTGATGTCCGTGTGGACGTCCCGCGTGGCGGGCGAGGGTATCGAACGGTTCGAGCAGAAGCGCGCGCGCTCCGTTACGGCTGTCGACGCTGAGGGCCAGGAAGTGGGGCCTGGCGCGAAGGAAGCCCTCGAGGCGAAGAACCAGCGCAGGGCCCGCCAGAACTGGCTGGTTATTATGTCGATTCTAGTGTGCGGCGTCGGCATCACGAACTCGATGTTGATGTCCGTCACCGAGCGGTTCCGCGAAATCGGCACGATGAAGTGCCTGGGGGCGGTGGACGAGTTTATTGTTCGCCTGTTCCTCATCGAAACCGCGATCCTCGGCTTCCTCGGCTCGATCGTCGGGATTCTCCTGGGCCATTTGGTCATGCTCCTTGTTTACACGGTACGGGACCACTCGGTCGCCGCGAAAATGGACTGGCTGCAGATGCTGGTCTACGTGGCGATCGCTCTTGGAATTGGGACTATCGTGTCGTTTTTGGCCGCAATTCCGCCGGCCATCCGTGCGGCGCGTATGCCTCCGGCTGCTGCGCTGCAAACCGAGATCTAGTCGGCATCCGGCCGGCAATGTCGAACGTGCTCAACGGGCTATAAAGATAGCGTTCAGGCAGCCACGATGATAGATGCGTCGATGGGCGCCTACTGCAGGAGGCTTACTCATGGCACTCATTAAGTGCCCGAAATGCGGTTATGAGGAAGAGACGACGGGGCTCGTAACCGTCTGCCCGAAGTGCAAAGCGGACCTGTCGCAGGTCATGGCAGAGATCGGGAAAACGGGCAAGCGCACCCAGGGCCTGGTGAAGGACGACTCGGTGACGACCCACGAGTACATCGTCCGCACGAAGGACCTGGTCAAGGAATACACGATGGGTGACACCATTGTCCGGGCGCTCAAGGGCGTGGCTCTGGATGTTCGGCGGGGCGAGTACCTGTCGATCATGGGCCCGTCCGGTTCTGGGAAGTCGACCCTGTTCAATATGGTCGGTGGCCTGGACAAGCCGACCTCGGGCACCTGCTTTATCGAAGAGGTCGACATGGCCCAGCTCGACGCCTTCGAGCTCGCGTGGCTGCGCTGCCGCAAGATCGGGTACATCTTCCAGAGCTTCAACCTGATCCCGGTCATGACGGCGCTGGAGAACGTGACCCTGCCGATGATTTTCGCGGGGATGAGCACGGACGAGATGATGGAGCGCGGGCGCACGCTGCTTGACCTGGTCGGTCTGGGCGATCGCCTGCACCACAAGCCCTTCGAGCTCTCGGGCGGACAGCAGCAGCGCGTCGCTGTCGCTCGTGCGTTGGCGAACAGCCCGGCCATCATCCTCGCTGACGAGCCGACCGGTAACCTTGACCTGCAGACAGGTAAAGAAATCATCGACCTGCTGAAGGAACTGAACGTGGAGAGCGGCGTCACGGTTATTTCGGCCACTCATGACCTGAAAATGATCGACGTGTCCGACCGCATCGTCCACATTCGCGACGGTGACGTTGAGCGGATCGAGCGCCGCGAGGACCTCGACCTGCAGATCGGTGATCTTGGCAGCGAGACGGGTATCTAGCCGCCGGCGCGAGCCAGGTGATGGGCCCCATCAGTTCACGCTGGTCGCATAGGGGTAGTGGAGCGCGCGGCAGGCCTTGTCGCGCGTTGTGTTTACTGAGCCGGGGACCATGCACCCAGCACGCGTCGTGGGTGAGAAGTGAAGGCCAGTTGCGCGGGCGCCCGGCGGGCCGAATGTTGGCGAACAACTTGCGGGCGCAAGGCATCAGCACATCCGGAAGCAATGCGCGTTTTTCGGTTCCCGAGCACAACGCAAACCTGGGTGCACTCAGTCCTCCCCGGCCAGTTCGCGCTGCCGGGGGGGCACTAGTGGACCCGAGGCGGTGAGTCTGTCTTGATGCAGCGAATCCCAGGGCGATCAACGGCGTTGGCATGTCTCTTCGTCGTGACGGCGCTGCTGTGCGCCACGGTGACGGCCGTGGCTCAGCGTCAGGGCGATGAAGACGAAATCGTCCTCAAGCCGAACATCGATTACCATCGCGTGTCTTCGCTGATCGACCCGGTCGAGATACGAGACACAGTTGAGCAGATGGCCGCGCTTGGGTCGCGCGTGACGGGCTACCCGGGGTGCGACAAGGCTGCCGAGATGGTCCAGGCCAAGTTCGAGGAAATGGGCCTGCCCGTCGAGGTCGAGGAATTCAATGTCGTCGTCCCCGTCGTCAAGGCCGATGCGGCCGGCCGGCCCGCGAGCATTCAGGTACAGGGCGGAGACACGCTGGAACTGCTCCCCATGTGGCCGAACCTCGTGCGGACCCCGAAGACTCCCCCGCAGGGCCTGACCGGCCAGTTGATTTACGGTGGAACAGGCACCCTCCGCGCATTCAACGGTAAGGACATCTCGAACAGCATCGTGTTGTTGGACTTTAACTGTGGCGCCGACTGGTTCAACGCCCCCTTGCTCGGCGCGAGGGCCGTCCTTTTCATCGAGCCTGAAGAGACGCTCCGTGGCGATGCGGAGCAGAAGTTCCTCTCGATCCCCGTCGACATCCCGCGTTTCTGGGTACCCACGGAAGTGTCGGACTACCTGCAGGCGTTGCTGCAGTCAAGGGAGCGCGTCGACGTCACGGTCAAGTGCGACATGGCGTGGGAGAAGGTCACGGGCAAGAACATCGTCGCGCGCAAGAAGGGCTCGGACCCGCGGCTCAGCAAGCAGCAGGTTGTCGTGCAAGCCTATTACGATTCCATGTCTGTGGTGCCGACGTCGGCCCCCGGCGCCGAGAACGCGTGCAGTATCGCCGCGATGTACCAGTTGATGAAGACGATCCTGGACCAGAACCCCAAACGGAGCATCACCTTCCTGGCCACGGCAGGCCATTTTCAGGCGCTAAGCGGAACGAAGTGGTTTGTGCGCGAGCGAATCCGAGGCGGGCGCAGCGAGAAGCGGGTCCGGCAGATGTTCGGGTTCGTGGACGGTGCGCGACGCGAGATTGAGGAAGCCAAGGACAGGGTCTGGGAAGAAGACAAGAGCAGTCGCGTAGAGAAGACCGAAGAGGAAATCACCGACGAGCGGATCCGCGCCTTGGGCCGGATTCAGAAGTCGCTGCATATCGCTCGCAAGAAGATGAAGGCCCTCGCCAAAACCATCCGGAAGACCAAGGGCCGCGACGGCAAGGGTGACGACCCGAACCGGGGCAAGCTCGACGAGCGCAAGCTGAACGACGCGGAGCTGGCCGAGCGGAGGCGACTGATCGGCGCGTTCGAGGCTGCCCGGCCCGGCATGGACAGCGCGATCGACACGGCGTGGGACATCGTGCGCCAGTCCCGCGATATGGACAAGAGCGCCTCGATGGCCGAGAAGCAAGCCGCGCTGGAGAAAGTCAAGCAGGCCATCGTCGACGTCACGGACACTCTGGACTTCTCCCACGAGGGCATCTCGCTGTGGTTCTCCGTAGACCTGTCGAGTCACAACGATAAGTTCGGCATCTTCTACAAGGGCTACTTTTACAACTACGCCGAGAATATCCAGTGGAAGTTCTCGGACATAGGCAAGAAGGCGCGGGAATACGGTGAACTGATCGGCCAGGCCATGGGTGTGGACTCCACGACCCGCCTCGCCGACGGGATCAACGCCATCCAGGGGAAGAGCTGGCAGACGTACATGTCCGGGAAGCTCGCGCTCTCCAACGAGGTCGCGACCCTCGGTGGGATTCCCGGACTGGGCTTCGCGACGGTCGACGATTCGCGCCCGATGGTCGACACACCGATGGACACGCCCGACCACGTCGACTTCGCGAATGTGACCGAGCAGACGCGGTTCCTCGCCTGTCTGATGGGCGATCTGATCAACATCGAGGAACCCAAGAACCTATACGACCTTCAGTTGGACGACAACTTCGTCGAGGCCAAGGGCCGAGTCGTTGAGTTCGATCCTGAGCTCACGACCTTCCCCGACGAGCCCATTGAGGGTAAGCCGACGCAGGGCCCTCGCGCAGGCAATACGTGCGTAGTCGTTGCCAGGACCGGCAGCAAGACCGCGATGGGTGTGCGGTGTGAACTGTTCGACATAACGACGGACCTGGACCAGTCCAAGTATGTGCCCAGGCGCCAGAACGCGAAGGCCTACGAGGCGTGGAAGGACGAGGGAGGCCTGATCCGCGGCCTGATCGGGCTGCCGAATGTGCGTGCCCGGGGCGGCGTGACACCCATTGAGGGGTACGACCTGGCGGCCGAAGATGGACGCGTGGTGATGGCGCCGGACCGCGGGGTCAATGGGAACGAGGCCTATCCCATCGACTTGACCATGGACCAGGAAGTCAAGCCCGTCACCTGCGTGCTGTTCGGGTGCAAGCCGATGGCGATCTTCGACATGGTCGACCAACGCTTCTTCGAACTGCTGCGCGAGATCTACGTCTACGACGCCAGCACCGACGCGGCGCCGTACGAGTACGGCTACTGCCTGCCGCTGCCGGCCGATCAGTTCACCTCTGCCTACGAGCCTTGCGCGGTGGTCTTTGCGCCTGGCGGGACTAAGCTGAAAGTGACGATGGGCGCCAGCGTGCTCGGGTTGCGCTTCGTGCTCGTGAACCCGACTGAAGCGGACCACGAAGGCGAGGGCTACCTGATCGACCGGTACCCCTCCATGTACGCGACACCGTTCCGCGTGGCCCTGGACATGTGGCAACTGGATGAGGTGCGCATCGAGCGCTTGCGCAAGCACGGGATCGAGAACAGCCGCGTCGACAAGGCGCACTCGACGGCGAAGGTTCACCTCGGCGAGGCCCGCAAGCACCTGGAGCGGCGCCAGTATGACAAGTTCTTCACTGCGGCCCGGTCGGCTTGGAGCTTCGAGTCCCGGGCGTACCCGGACGTGCGCGGCACTGCGGACGACGTCATCAAGGGCATCCTGTTCTACCTTGCCCTGCTTCTCCCATTCGCGTTCTTCGTCGAGCGCCTGTTCATCGCCGCGCCCGATGTGCGCTGGCAGATCGTCGGGTTCTTCGGCATCTTCATGCTGATCTTCTTCCTGATCGCGCTCGTCCACCCGGCGTTTGCCATTACGTTTACGCCGGCGATCATCCTACTGGCCTTCATCATTCTAGCGCTGACGATGATCGTTATCTCAATCATCGTCCAGAAGTTCGAGGAGCAGATGAAGGAGGTCCGCTACGAGCAGACCGGGATCCGCACGGCGGACGTGGGGCGTCTGAGCGCGTCCGGTGCGGCCTTCAATCTCGGCATCGCCAATATGCGCCGCCGCAAGGTCCGGACGGTGCTCACCTGTCTCACCCTCATCCTGCTCACGTTTACGGTGCTGTCGTGTACCTCAGTTGTCGAGGGCGTCCGCAGCAACCGGATCAGGCTCCCGAAGAAGGCGCCGTACAATGGGATCCTGATCCGCGACAAGACGTGGGCGCCGATCGGTGAACCGACCCAGCGCGTTATGAGCAACGAGTTCGGTGACCGGTACGCGGTCGCTCCGCGCGCGTGGTACTTCTCCAGCAAGGTCGGCGACCAGTCTTTCGTTACGGTCAGTCGCGGTATTGAGACGTATGCGGCGACCGCGATGGTCGGCCTGACGGCGCAGGAGACGGAGGTCACGCATCCGGAGAAGTACCTGAAGAAAGGTGGTCGCTGGTTCCGACCAACCGACAACCTGGTCTGCATCATCCCCGAGGGCATGGCGGACAAGCTGAACATCTCGCCGTCGCAGGTCGGCACGGCGACGGTGTCCGTGTTCGGCACAAGCCTCAAGGTCATCGGCATCGTGCGGTCGAACCGGTTCAAGAATCACGTCAACGATCTTGACGGGGAGAATATCACGCCGGTCGACTACCTGCTGATGCAAGAGCAACAGGCCCAGCAGCAGCAACAGCAGCGTGGCGACAAGATGAGCGAGGACGAGCTGCGCGAGTACATCCACCTTCCGCCCGACAGCGTCCTGTTCGTGCCTTACGACTTCGTGATCAACGCGGGAGGGAACCTGCGGTCCGTCGCGCTGGCCATCAAGGACGCCGACGACGTACGCACCCACCTGGATGACCTCATGCAGCGCATAGAGCTCAATCTGTATGCGGGGATGGGCGAAGAGACGTACTTGTGCAGCGCGGTCGGGGCCACGAGTTTCCAGGGCGCCTCCGACCTTGTCATCCCGATCCTCATCGCGGCCGCGATCGTTCTCAACACGATGCTGGGGTCCGTATACGAGAGGGTCCGCGAGATCTACATCTACAGCTCGCTTGGTCTTGCACCTACGCACATTGCGGCCCTGTTCATCGCCGAGGCAAGCGTGTACGCGATTCTCGGCGCGATCGCCGGTTACCTGGTCGGTCAGGTGATGGCCAAGATCCTTCTCACCTTCGACCTGATGGCTGGGCTGAACCTCAACTACTCCTCACTGTCGGCGGTGTCGTCGACGGCGATCATCATGCTCACCGTGTTGCTGTCGGTCATTTACCCGGCGAAGCGTGCGTCGCAGATCGCCATGCCCGGCATTGAGCGCCGGTGGACCCTACCGGAGCCGGAGAACGACCAGATCGAGATGGACCTGCCGTTCACCGTTACCGGAGACCAGGCTCTCGGCGTGAATGTGTTCCTGCGGGAGTACTTGGCGGCTCACGCCGACTACTCTCTGGGGCACTTTTCCACGGCCGAGATCGATTTGGGGACGTTGGATGCAGAGCTGGGTGGGGGCTACCAACTGGCCTCCATGGTCTGGCTGGCCCCGTACGACCTCGGTGTGTCGGAGCGCTTGCTGATCCAGACAGTGCCGACAGAGGACGAAGAGGTCTTCCAGATTCGCGCAGTCATCATCCGAGAGAGCGGCGACGAGTCGTCCTGGATCCGTGTGACGCGCAACTTCATCAACATGGTGAGGAAGCAATACCTGCTCTGGCGGACCTTCCCAGCCGGCCTCAAGGGTGAGTACGG
Organism: Candidatus Zipacnadia bacterium; assembly: GCA_029821745.1. GTDB lineage: Bacteria > Armatimonadota > Zipacnadia > Zipacnadales > JABUFB01 > JALGSS01. The sequence goes on along the minus strand of JALGSS010000019.1, from coordinate 11,705 downwards.
CCAGCGTGGGCTGAAGATACTGGCCGGGGAATACGAGGAAGACGAGTGACCCGGTTGCCCCGAGCGCCGGAACCGTGCCCTCCGGGATGTCCACGAGGGACCGTTGTGAAAAAGTAGCTGAGCTTGCGCCGGAGGTGCCAAGTGGTACATCACGACCCAGAACTTGAACTCTACCGAGGGTTGATGGATCAGCCCGAAACCTTCGAGGAAGGTTTTGACATCAAGGCGATCATCGGCGCCTTGTTTGTGGGCTTCATCATGATGCCGGGCGCCATCTACCTGGGCCTCGTGGCGGGACGGTCCCTCGGTCCGGCCGCGGAGTGGACGACAATCATCCTGTTCACTGAAGTGGCCCGGCGCTCGTTCGTGACCCTCAAGCGCCAAGAGGTCTACATCCTCTTCTACATCGCGGCATCTCTCGCGAGCACTTCCGGTGGTCTGCAGCTTGCCGGTGGCGCGTTCGCCGGGAAGATGTTCGACCAGTATTTCGTGAGATCACCCGCAGCCAAGGGCATGGGCATTGCCAACGAGATACCGGCATGGGTGGTGCCGGGGCCCAATTCGCCCGCGATCCTCCACCGAACCTTCCTCCACGAGGACTGGATTCTGCCGAGCATCATCCTGCTGATCGGCACGATCCTTGGACGGATGAACTGGTTCGGACTCGGCTACATTCTGTTCCGCGTCACCTCTGACTATCAGCGCCTCCCGTTCCCGTTCGCGGCGATCACAGCGCAGGGAGCGACTGCTCTCGCCGAGGCCTCCAGCAAAGAAGAAACCTGGCGTTGGCGGACCTTCTCAATCGGCGCAATGGTTGGGCTTGTGTTCGGGGCCTTCTACGTGGGTATCCCGACCTTGACCGGCGCGATCATGAGCAAGCCGCTGCAGCTCTTGCCGATCCCCTGGGTCGACCTGACGCGCAATACCGAGCAGATTCTGCCTGCAGTGCCTACCGGGTTCGTCACCGACCTGGGAGCCATCGGCGCCGGCTTCGTAGTGCCGTTCTGGGCGGTCATCGGCAGCGCGCTCTCGGCTGTGGCCACGTTGATCTTCAACCCGTACATGCACAAGATCGGTTGGCTGGACAGTTGGCAGGCAGGTATGGGCACCATTGAGACGTCCTTCGCAAATCAAATCGACTTCTACTTCTCGTTCCACATCGGCATCGCGTTCGCGGTCTTCGTGATCAGTGCCTACATGATCTTTCGCACGATGGCTGAGAACAAGAAGGCGCGCGAAACCGGCCATCCCGACGAACAGCACGGGAGTTGGGTACCGCCCAAGGGTCGTGGCGACTTCCCCCTGTGGCTGGCAACCAGCCTGTTTGTGGTGTCGACCGCCGGGTACGTCTGGTTGTGCGCCTGGCTGGTCCCGAACTTCCCGCTAGTTTTCGTCATCTTCTTCGGGTTCATCTTCACGCCGATTAACTCGATGATTGACGCGACCATGATCGGCCTGACCGGCCAGTGGGTCGGTGTGCCCATGGTCAAGGAAGCTACGATTATCTTCAGTGGTTACAAGGGCGTGGACATTTGGTTTGCGCCGATACCGAACTTCGACCATGGTGCCCAGGCGCAGAAATTCCGTGTGATTGAGTTGACTGGGACGAAGATGACGAGCCTGGTGAAGGCGGAGTTGATGATCTGGCCGATCACGATCTTCTGCAGCCTGCTGTTCTGGCAGTTCGTGTGGCGGCTGGCCCCGGTCCCGTCAGTCTACTACCCGTACGCTCAGAAGATGTGGCATCTGTCCGCCCTGCAGCGCGGTCTGTGGCTGACCTCGACCGTGAACCCGGAGCGCAGCATGTTCTACAAGGCGTGGAACAAGTGGCGCGCTTTCTCGGGGTTCGGGTTCGGCCTCATTCTATACACGGTCCTGGCGATGTTTAAGTTGCCCACTCTGCTGGTGTTCGGTATGGTTCGAGGTCTGGGGACACTGCCCCACTTTGTGTTCCCGGAACTCGTGGGGGCTATAATCAGCCAATTCTACTTCATCCCGCGCTTCGGCGCGCGGCGGTGGAAGCAGTACGCAACGGTTCTGATGGCGGGGTACGCGTGCGGAATGGGCCTCGTCGGTATGGGCACGGTTGCCATCGCGATGATCAGCAAGTCCGTGTCGCAGATGCCGTACTAAGTTGATACCGAGTCGCCCGCGCCATGGACGGCGCGGGCGACTATGATTGGGGAACGAGCGAACTTAATGGCGGGCGAGCCGTCCAACAACCAGGGAGTCATATAGGCGGCGCAGCGAACAGCGCCGACAACCCGCACGTGTGCAAACGCGGAACTATCGGTTGTAGTTGATGTCCAAGACTCGACAGTGAGTTGTGTATCTGCGCGCACCGGGATGCCAATGGGCACACCGCCGGCCTAGTCGGAACCATCCCGGGTAAGGCATTGGAGGGAGGCCGTATGACGCTCAAAGGTTCTCGCAAGGGTTTTACACTCATCGAACTCCTGGTCGTCATCGCCATCATCGCGATCCTCGCCGCCATCTTGTTCCCAGTATTCGCCAAAGCCCGAGCCAAAGCGCGCCAGACGGCGTGCTTATCGAACATGAAGCAACTGTCGCTCGCGATGATCATGTATGCGAGTGACTATGACGAGATGTTCCCGTACTGGTGCATCTGGGAAAACGGCACGCAGCATGACAACAACGACATCACGTGGGACGTCTCGCTATTCCCGTACATGAAGAACAAACAGATCCTGATTTGCCCGGACAACACGTTCAACCATAGCGGCAATAGCCATCAAAGCGGGCCCAAGCGCGGGTACGCAATGCCGCGCTACGTGGCTGCGCAGATGCAGGACGCGATGCCGAATGCGGTCAAGACACTCATTCTTGTTGAGAAGGGCGCGTACTTACCGGGAAGCTACGAGGATGCGGCCGCTGAGCATCCCACCCAGGCGGGGTTCAGCACGTCCTTCCCTTCGAGCAAGCTACGGCACAACGAGGGGAACAACTTCGGGTTTGCGGATGGCCACTCGAAGTGGTACAAGTTCTCTGCGGGCCCATGGGTGGAAGACGACTTCGTGGGTGCTGACCCAGGTCCGAGCGTGAACTACAACGGACCGCGGCCGGGACGCTGTGAGTACCCGGCGGATTGGCCGAACTAGCGGGGCGTGCGGGGTCCATTTGAGTACCTGTGGAGCCAGGCGGGGCATGTGCCGGGGTTTGGTGAAGGTTGACGGTGGCGGTGGCGGGGTATATTAACTGCGCGAGCGTACCAACGTGCGTTCCAAGTAGGCGGAACGCATGTTGCGGTATGCTATGACGGATCCCAGGGCGATAGGGAAAAGGATGTGCTGCTTGATGTCGAGGAGAGGTACGGGGTTCACGCTCATTGAGCTGTTGGTAGTCATCGCGATCATCGCTGTGTTGGCCGCGATCCTGTTCCCGGTATTCAGCCGCGTTCGAGAGAGCGCGCGGAAGACGAATTGCCTGTCACACCTCAACCAGCTTGGCGTCGCAATGAGGGCGTACTCGTCGGACTATGGCGGGTACATCGTCAACTGGTGCGTGAGCCACCCGGCGGTGGCTCCGACCGCGGGTTGGCCTGCACCACCTGGTGATGCGGTCAAGAACGATCCAGACAGCGCCGTCGTTACGTGGGACTTGAGCATCATGCGGTATCTCAAGAACCCGGAAGTCCTCACCTGTCCGTCGAACAAGAACCCACGCCAAGACGTCGGCCGCGGGGCGCGCGGTTATGCGATGGCTCGTTACACGCAGAAGGTGGTCACAGGCGGAGTGTGGGGCGCGTCACTAGGTAGGCTTGAGGGCGACATTCCCAAGCCGACGGAGACTGTCGTGCTCTTCGAGAAGGGGAATAACCTGCCGGGGTCATGGGGTGACGCGTGCGGCGAGAATGTCTTTGAGAGCCACGAAGGCCCCCTTGACGTGAATTTCGACATGGCAACGGTGACCAACGACACCGTGCAGAACTCCACTGGCCAGGGCATCAACATCCGGCGTTTCCACAATGAAGGCAAGAACATGCTCTTTTTGGATGGGCACGCGAAATTCTTCACGGTGACGACGGGGCCCTTCGCGAAGGCTGGGAGCGGTGGAGTCAAGGGGCTTGTGTGGGCCGCCGCTGACCTGCCTCAATAGAGCAATCCGCCTCCTTGGTCCCGGGTTCCCCGGGTAGAAATGCGGCAAGCCAAGCTACCGCCATAGCGGTCGCTTGGCTTTTTTGCGTGCTGAACACCGGCGACGGCTCTTTGCGTGCAGGACCGTGCAACGACCGGCCCTAAAGTGGTATAATGTGCGCTCGGATCAGGGCCCCATGCCCTCCCGGCGAGACACACAGCCGCGTAGAGCCGGCGCCTCGGGCGCGAGGCACCAGGTCCGTCTACGGAGCTTCCAGGGCTTCACCTGAGCAGAAGGGACTGTTGACCTTGCGCAGTACTGGGTACCGATTGGGTATCGACGTGGGGTCGGTGAGTGTGAACTTGGCCGTGCTTGACGAAGGCGGCAGCACTCTTGCAGAGCGCTACGTCCGCCATACGGGCCAGCCGTTTGTCGTCGCTGTGGAGGTGCTCCGTGACGCGATCGCCGAGTATGGCGAGGAGAACATCGCGGGGCTCGCGGCAACGGGCTCGGGCGGGCGGAGCATCGCTCGTCTGCTGGGCGCAAGCTTCGTGAACGAGGTCGTCGCCCAGTCCACGGCAGCGGCGACGCTTCACCCCGATGCGCGCACCGTAGTGGAGATCGGCGGCGAGGATTCGAAGCTCATCTTCCTGGCGCTCTCACAGCAAACCGGTGAGCCGGAACTGACCGACTTCGCGATGAACAGCATGTGCGCGGCGGGAACCGGCTCCTTCCTCGATCAGCAAGCATCCCGTCTCGGCCTCACGATCGAGGAGTTCGGCACTCTGGCTCTGGAATCAGAGAACCCGCCTCGCGTCGCCGGGCGCTGCAGTGTATTTGCGAAGAGTGACATGATCCACCTGCAGCAGAAGGCGACCCCGACCTGCGACATCGTCGGGGGGCTGTGTTACGCCCTGGTGCGCAATTTCAAGAGCACGGTCGGATCCGCGCGTCCCATTCAGGCGCCTGTGTCCTTCCAGGGCGGCGTAGCAGCGAATCCCGGCATTGTCCGGGCGATGCGTGACGTTCTGCAGTTGACCGACGACGAACTGATCATCCCCGAGCATTTCGCGGCCATGGGCGCGATTGGCGCTGTCCTCAAGGCCGGCGACGAAATCGCCGCGCCGGACTTCTCCCGTCTGGGCGACCTGATCGGGTTCAGTGGCGAGCGAGAAAGCGTCCCCTTGGCCCCCCTCAAGCTTGAGAATTCGGTCATCATGGAATCATCCATGGCGGTGCCGAGGCCACGACCCGGAGAGAGGGTCGCCTGTTACCTCGGCGTCGACGTCGGATCGATCAGCACAAATCTCGTGGTAATGGACGCTGACGGCACGGTGTATGCCAAGCGTTACCTGATGACGGCGGGTCAACCGATCGAGGCCGTCCGGACGGGGTTGCGGGAGATCGGCGATGAGGTCGGAGATCTGGTCGAGATCCGGGGCGCCTGCACCACGGGGTCGGGGCGGTATCTGACCGCGGACTTCATCGGCGCCGATGTCGTGAAGAATGAGATCACTGCCCAGGCGCGCGGGGCGCTGGCCGTGGATCCCCAGGTCGACACCGTCTTCGAGATCGGCGGCCAGGATTCCAAGTTCATCAGCATTGAGAACGGGCACGTCGTTGACTTCGAGATGAACAAGGTGTGTGCGGCCGGTACTGGTTCGTTCCTGGAGGAGCAAGCCGAGAAGCTGGGGATCAGCATCAAGGAGGAATTCGGCGAACTGGGGCTGTCCGCGCTGGAGCCGGTGAATCTGGGCGAGCGCTGCACAGTGTTCATGGAAACGGAACTGCTCCGAGCTCAGCAAGCGGGGGCGTCGACCGAGAACCTCGTTGCCGGGCTGGCGTACTCGGTGGTCTATAACTACCTGAACCGCGTGGTCGCGCGCAAGCCGGTCGGAGAGCGGATCTTCTTCCAGGGCGGCACCGCATTCAACAGGGCGACGGTTGCAGCGTTCGAGATGGTCACGGGCAAGGCGATCACCGTGCCATCGCACAATGAGGTTACGGGAGCCATCGGGTGCGCCCTGATCGCGAGGGACGCCGACACGGGCGCGGGGAGCAGCTTCCGGGGGTTCGAGCTCAGTGAGCGGAAGTATACCATCGAGGCCTTCGAATGCCGGGACTGCCCGAATCACTGTGAGATAAACAAGGTCACGATCGAGGGCGAAGCCCCGCTGTACTACGGTAGCCGCTGCGAGAAATATGACGTGGATCGGCGCAAGCGCGCGCCGGTGGACCTGCCGGACTTGTTCGCCGAGCGCGAAGAGATGCTCATGGCGAAGCCGTCGGGGAGCAAGAAGCTGCCTCCCAACGCGCCGCGGGTCGGCATTCCGCGAGGGCTCCTATTCCATGAGCTGTTCCCGCTGTGGCAGGGGATGCTCACGGAACTGGGCTGCGAGATCGTGCTTTCGTCGCCGACGAACAAGCGGACGATCCACCGGGGGGCAGAGTCGTCGGTTGTCGAGACTTGCTTCCCCATGAAGGTCATGCTGGGGCACGTGTTGGACCTGCTGGAGAAGGACGTGGACTACATGTTCCTGCCCAGCATTATCAACCTGCCCAAGAAGGACGAGGGCATGACGGACTCTTTCGTCTGCCCCTATGGACAGAGCTTCACGTACACGGTGTGCGCGTCCGTGGACATCGAGAGCCTTGGGGTGAAGGTGCTGCGCCCGGTTCTCTACCTGCAGTACGGGGCGCGGCAGCTCACCGAGGCCATGCAGGCGGTGGGTCGAGAGCTGGGGCGTAGCGCGGCTGATGTCAAGCGTGCCGTGGAAGTGGGGCTCGAGGCGCAGGCGACCTTCGAGAACGCTCTGCAGGAACGCGGCCGGGAGATACTGGCGAATCTGCCGGAAGATAAGCCATCGATCGTGATCGTGAGCCGCTCCTACAACGGATGCGACCAGGGCGCCAATCTGGAGATCCCCCGGAAGCTGCGGAGCATGGGCGTTCTCGCGATCCCGCTGGACTTCCTGCCGCTGGATGACGTCGAGTTGCCCGGCGACTGGTTCAACATGTACTGGGGCTATGGGGTGAAGATCCTGGCTGCGGCGGAGTTGATCGGCCGCAACCCGAAGCTGCATGCCTTGTACCTGACGAACTTCGGCTGTGGGCCGGACTCCTTCCTCACGCGGTACTTCCAGGAGCGCCTGGGCAGTGAACCGGTGCTGATCATCGAGGTGGACGAGCACAGCGCCGACGCCGGGATGATCACCCGCTGCGAGGCGTTCCTCGACAGCCTGGAATCGACGAAGGGACGCGCCTACGAGCAGGGACGCACTTTCAAGCCACTGACGATCGACGCCGGCTCCAAGCGCACCATGCTGATCCCGAATATGAGTTGCCACGCCTACCCGCTGGCGGCAGCCTTCGAGGCCTGCGGGATGCCTGCTCGGGTGCTCCCTCCGGCGGATGAGGAGACTCTGATGTGGGGTCGCCAGGTCACCACCGGCAAAGAGTGCTTCCCCTGCATCGTGACCACCGGGGACATGGTGAAGGAGTTGAAGCGTCCCGATTTCGACCGGGATTCCGTAGCGTTCTTCATGGGCGGGTCCGGCGGCCCGTGCCGCTTCGGACAATACAACGCCCTTCAGCGCATGGTGCTCGACGACCTGGGATACGAGGACGTGCCGCTGTACGCACCGAATCAGGCCTCGGGGTTCTTCGATGATCTGGGGATCGTCGGCCGGCAGTTCCTGCGGGCTAGCTGGCAGGGCATCGTGGCCAGTGATCTGCTCGATAAGTCCTTGCGAGAGACGCGTCCGTATGAGACACAGCCCGGCTCGGCACAGAGAGCCTTTGATGAGTCACTCGCCGATCTGTGCGAGGAGATCCGGACGACCGGGAAGGTCGGGGGCTCACTCAAGCGTGCGCGGGACAGGTTCACCTCGGTGTCGGTGGATCGAAGCGAGACGCGGCCGATCATCGGGATCGTCGGCGAGTTCTACATGCGCCTGAATGCCTTCAGTAACGAGGATATGGTCGCCCGGATTGAGCAGCTTGGGGGAGAGGTGTGGCTCTCGCCGGCCTACGAGTGGTTCCTGTACCGGAACTTCCGCCGGGACATGCGGGCGCGACTGGAGCGGAACAGAACGCTGCAGTTCAAGAACTGGATCATGGACCGTGTCATGATCGCCGACGAGCACAAGATCATCGCGGCCCTCGACGGCTTCCTCCAGAACGCTCACGAGCCCGCAACCGATGTGCTGCTGGATTTCGCCGAGCCGTACATCGACCGAAGCTTCGAGGGCGAGGCGATCATGACCGTTGGGAAGGCGGTGGATTTCGCGCGGAAGGGCCTCAGCGGGGTCGTCGCCATCATGCCCTTCACCTGCATGCCGGGGACGATTTCCGAGGCGCTCATGAAGCTCGTGCGTGATGATGAGAACGAGATCCCGTTCCTCAACATGGTCTTCGACGGCTTTGAGCAATCGACGGCCCGGACCCGCATTGAGGCGTTCATGTACCAGGCGCGGGAGTATATGACGCGCCCGGGGGCGAGGCATTCACCCTCGTAGTCGCAGATATCCAGCCTAAGCGGCGTTCGTAGACCCGGCGGACCTTTGCCTTCCCCTCCGCCACCCACCGGGTCTATTCGGAACGAGACAACAGCCGGGCCGGATACTTCGGCCTCCATGGGCACTTCGTGCCTCTGGGGGCCCTCGTGGTCCGGCGCCTCCGGGGACGTCGCCGCGATACCCTTCGCCGTTTGCCGTGTGGATCGGTCGGAGTACGAGACGCAGTCCTATCGCGTCGAAGTATCCGGCCGGCCTTCGCCTTCCCCTCCGCCAACCAACTCAAGCAGAAATGGGCATGACTCGGACACGCTCCCAGAACAGGTATCAACCACGGCACCGAATGTGCCGAATGATACAGTGTGGGGCCGCCCTTGAACGGTGCCTCGAGGAACCGCTGATCGGGAGCCGCCCAGTGCTGGGGCAGGTGGGGGAGAATCGTCTCTACCAGCGGTTCTCAGGCGTCGCCGTACCAGTGGCGCGCCGCGACGATGGGCACGAGCATCGCGGGTGTCAGACTCCGGCTTCCGGGCACGGCGTACGGAGTCTGGCATGGCGGAGCATGGGTTAGACTTGTGTTTTTATTGATATGCTCTTGATTATTTCTTGAGTATAGGGGTATAATGCCAACGGTTTCATGCGAGAGCATGCTTTGGCGAGGTGGATCTGGCTACGCACACTGACTGGGGCTCGTGCTCGAGGTGAGCATAATGTCGAGGCTGGTACGGCTGATCAGCGTAAGAGAGCGACGCGGAGCGGCATCGGTAGAGATGGCTATGGTGGCCCCGATTCTGATCCTGATGTTGTTCGGGATCATCGAGTTCGGTTTGCTGTTCCACAGCCTGATGACCCTCAACAATGCCACGCGGGAAGGCGCCCGGTGCGCGAGTGTGGGCTCACTGCCCGTCGAGATCAACGCGCGCATCGACGGGGCGGCAGGGCGGCTGGACCGCGATCAACTCACGGTCTACCTTGAGTCCCGGAAGTGGACTGGGGGCTACTGGAGCGCGTGGACGCCGATCGTCGCTGATGGTGATCGGAATAGCGCAGAACCCGGCTCCCAGATCCGCGTCCGCACCGCCTACAATCACAAGTTCATTGTCGGCAACCTGTTCAGCCGGTTCGCTGACGACCAGGTAAACAACACCAAGCTCGTGAAGGCAAGCGTCATCATGCGTCGCGAGTAGATGCGGCGGCCGGCCGACAGACCGGCCTCGACCCAACTGTCACGCAAGCCATAGACGACCCACGGTTTGGCCTGGGGGCATAATGGCCAAAAGAGGCGGCGACCGACTCGGTCGCCGCCTCTTGCTTCCCGATCCCCTTAGTCGTCCCGGGGACTACCCGGGCCGGGACCAGGGCTGTGCTGGAAAAGATCAGATAGCCGTGGGGTGCCGATGTCGTACAATCGGCGGGGCCCCACGGGGGCGCTCAGCATAGCCAAACGGCCCTGCGGGGCCCCGGTCATAGAGACCGGGTGCCGGTCTCGCTACCCCGCAACTACCCAAGTGAGTTTGTCAATTCAGCACAACCCTAGTTGCCCCCGAGGCGCTCGATGGCCCGGGCGAGCTGCTCTCGGTGGCGGTACATGAGTTGCGGGTCCTTGCTGTACTCCGTCTTGCTCAGGACGATGTCCTGAGGGACTTCCAGCAGCGCACGCTCGGGAGCATTCGGTCGCGCCTGGGTGAGCTGCTTGAGCACACTGAAGTACTCGAAGTCCTCAAGGCCCTCGCGGAGCATCTCCCACCGGATCGAGTTGACAGGGCCCGAGATGTACGGGGTCTTGTCCGCGTTCACGTCCTTGTTGGGTGGGTACAGGAACCGCCCGTCCCCGTTGCCCCAGTACGCAACATGACCCTTCGGCAGCCCGTACCCGGACACGTAGCCCATGGGGTCCTCCCACGGGTTCTGCGGCTCGTCGGGATACGCGCAGTAGCTGGTCCAGTAATTGGTCTGCCAGACGAGAACCCCCGACACATTCCACTTCCAGGTCATCCAGAGCCAGACGCGCAGATCGACCGCGTCGTGGTCGATGAACAGGCCCGGGTATGGCGCCTTGGGCCCGGTGCATACGTACCACCAGATCGTGTCGCCGGCTTCTTGCCGCTCCCGGCACATGTCGGCGTCGTGGTTGCTCAGGACCGGGCACCAGATGTCAACGGCGTCGAACAGCTCCTTACCGGGCTCTTCGGTGAGCATCCTGCGTAGGCGCGGGCCCGCGCGCTTGATCTCGGCCATGCCCTCCTTCACGAAGTCGAAGTCATCGGGGGCGGGCTCGTCGAACCAGTAGATGTACGCCTTGTCCAGCCAACCCTTCTCGGCCAGATGCTCCTGAAGCTGGGAGCAGTACTCCTTGAACACACGGCGATACTCGGGCGTGCCCTGTTCGTACGGCCCGATGCGGCCGTAGTGGCGCGAGTGGAAGGTGCCGCCTCCCATTCCGCTCAGGGGCAGCCTGAACGCGCTGAAGCCGTAGTCGTCCAGATACTTCTCCGCGTAGGGATCCCAGTTGGAGAAGTCCACCTCGGCGTGGACGGCCTCGACCCCGGCCTCGAAGTCGCCGTCCGAGACCAGGTTGATCTCGGAGCCCTTCTTGGAGAGGCTGATATCGTCGAACCACGCGGTACCCGTGCCGGCTCCGGACTCAGACCAGGGAACAGGGCGCAGGACAAGGAGCAGGCTGCGGGCGTCCGGTGACCTCTTAGCAGGCACGAACTCTAGTGTCTCATGGGTCCATTCACCGTTGCCGGTGAACAGCACATCGACATTGTGGCCCGATATCCACGATCCGCCGGCGTCATAGCTCTGGAGAGTGACGAGGTACTTCTGGCCTGGTTCTCCAGTCTTCGCGGCGAAGCTGAGCACGTAAGGGGCCGCGCCATCCACGTCGAACTTGTCCGCCGTCGAAGCCTGCGCCGCGGAATCTTCGCTGTCATCCACGATCTTCATGCAGTATTTCCCGTCGAAGGGGTTCTCTTCAACCACCTTCCCGCCGGTCCATTCGAACCCCGTGTAGCGGACGTCGATGCCCTTGAGCCAGAAGCTGTAGGGGGCGAGGCGATGGTCGCGGAAGTTCTGCATGTACAGGTCCCAGAC
>JALGSS010000445.1 GCA_029821745.1 Candidatus Zipacnadia bacterium | reverse complement strand
CGAGGTGGCCGCGCAGTATGCAGCGCTCACGGGCTCCTTCGACGACCTCAAGGCGCAACTCCGGCAGCTTCGCCTGAAAGCCGGAGCGCTGTCGGGCAAGAGCTTCCTGGTGTCGGAAAGCGCGCCGTACGAGTCCTTCACAGGAGCGCCGCAGCCCACCGATCGTCCGGCTGACGCGGTCGAATTCACCGCGTTGCAGGACGAGTGGGTTGACCTCGCCTGGAACGTGACGAACCTGACGGATCAGCCAATCACATTGCGCGCGACCGTGCGCCACGGCGACCCGAAGGCGTCCCTGGGATACTTGCACTTGGGACTGCCCGGCCTGGAGACCCAGTGGCGACTGGCGACTGCGGTTGCGGCCGGCGATGGGCGGCCTGTGTATGACGCGCTGGCGCCGATCCCGGCGGGTAGCTTCACCGTGCCTGGCGGCGCGACGGCACAAGTGTGGCTGACGGTCCACGCTCCGAAAGGTGCGTCCGGCGCCGTGTCAGGGCGCGTCCGAATCGAGCCCGTGGACGGCACGGAGGGAGAGCCTGTGGTGCTCCCGGTGTCGGCGACGATCATCCCCGCCGACATCCGTGCGCAGCGGGCCTGCCATGCCTTCACCTGGAACCTGGTGACCGCACCGGTTGCCGACGACCCCGTCTGGCTGAAGGCGCACTTGCAGGACCTCGCGGAGCATGGCGTCGATGTGTGCATGGTCCACTGCCTGCGCCTGCTCCCACGCCCCAAGGCGAATGCGGATGGCACTCTCGCGGAGCCTCTGGACTTCTCCCGCGCCGATGCCCTCCTGGACCAGGCCGAGGGCTTGTTCGACTTGTTCTACGTGACCACGGACATCTTCGAGAAGGGTCACGTGCGGCGCGACCTGTTCGGCCTCAAGTGGGGTTCGCCTGCCTACGAGAAGGCCTTCAAGCTGTGGTTCCGAGAGGTGGTCGATCACCTGCTGGCTCGCGGGCTGACCTACGACCAGTTGCTGTTCAACCCGTATGATGAGTCTCTCGGAGACGACTGCCGGACGCTGTCCCGGTGGATGAAGCAGGTTGACCCGAAGGTTCAGACCATCATCGACTGCAGCACGCCTGATGTCGAACTCGCGTCGCGCATGGACGCACTCACCGACGTGTGGGTGCCCCATCACAAGTACCACTTCGCGGAGGACCATCAGGGGTTCTTCGACCTGCTCAAGAACTCTGGGAAGCCACGTTGGTGCTATTTCTACAGCCAGGGGAGCAACGACAAGGCGCAGAACCCCACGCGGCACTACTTAGCGAAGTTCTGGTGGGCCTTCTCGGAGGAAATCACGGGCATGTGCTACTGGGCGCAGCAGTACTACGGAGACCCGTGGTATCGCGCGGATTTCAAGCGCTCCTACGACACATCGCTGGTGTATCCGACGGCGGGCGTCCCGGTCGCTTCGAGACGTTGGGAGGCCTGGCGGCGCGGCTGGCAGGATTACCAACTCCTGCATCTGACCCGGGCCGCGCTGGAAGCCGGGGGCGATGCGGAAGCGCAGCGTGCGTTCAGGGAGAACCTCGAGACCGTGGTGGCCGTGCCCGGCGATCCGGATCAAGCGGACGCCGTGCGTGAGTGGCTTCGGAAGACGCTCGTGAGGTAGGCCAGACCAAGGACCGCGCGGTATTGCGAAGACCCGGCACACGCGGGGCCTTCGCAACGTTCTTGCTCGCGTCTACTTCGGCTCAATGATGTATGCTCGGACGCCGAAGGGCTCGAAGCTACACGTTATCCGGCCTTCCTCAATCGGCACTCGTGCATAGTCCAGGTAGTCGAGAGCCGTCGCGGGAAGGCCGGGGATGTCCTTCAGCGTGAAAGTCACCGTGATCGGCTCCTTGCGGTTGCTGACGGCGAGGAGCAGGTACGTGTTGTCGGGTCGTCGCCGGAGGGCATAGGAGCAGTCCGGCACGCCGGGGACCTCGATCTCCTCCGCATCTTCCTCGCCGGACACGAGGCGAATCCGGATTGGGAACTTCTTCAGGTAGTCCGCTGTAGGCGTGTCATGGTCGCTGGAGACTTTCTCGTCCTGCCAGTCGCCGAGGAGCCAGGGCACGAGGCGGCTGACGTCCCGCATGACCGGGTAGATGACCATCTGACGGTAGAGCTGTGAGCAGCGCCCCAGACGCCATCCGAGGACCCCCATGGAGCCCTGAGTCACGGGGGCCAGGCAGCAGTAGAGGAGTTCGCGTCGGCTTGCCGCGCGCCCGCCATTGATGACGTCGAACATCGGCGGCATGAACACGAAGGAGTGGCGCCCTGTCGCCCGAACGGCATCGGCCGCGAGCGCGGCATCGTACACCACCTCGAACAGATCGGCCTGCAGAGGCGCTTCATCCTCCCCGCACGGATACGTGTTCGGAACGTTGACATCATACAATGGAGCCAGGCCCTCGTAGGTGGTCCACCAGGCGATGGTCGGCATGACATAGGCGTCGGGGTCACCGGCCTTGAGCGTGTCGTAGGTCCAGCGCAGGCCCTCGGCCATCCACTCAGCCAGACCCTTGTCCTTCCGCTGATCCCACTGAGCGTACGCCTTGTAGACATGGTTCTCCGGCTCGTCGAAGGTCCAGTAGCCGAGGGTCTGCGGATGCTCGGCGGTCACCGACAGCATCTGCTTCAGAATGGCAGCCTTCGCCGGGATATCTTCCGGCTTCGTAACGGTGGGTTGGTCGCCATCCTTGCTGTAGGGATTCAGGCACGGGTAGTAGACTGCCGCGACTTCGTACTTCGCGGCCCAATCGGCGGCGGTCTGAAGGGTCGCGCGGCTATCCTCTTCCGCTACACCCTCACGCATGACCGCGAACAATGCTGTATTGAACCCCGCATCGAGCCATTCTCGCGCTTCTTCATCGGTGCGGGGCTGGTCGAAGCTCCCAAGAACGAAGAACGGTCTGCCCTGGAACATGAGGGGCAGCATCCGGCCATCCTCGCGTACCGGGACGAGCTCTGCATCGCCGAGACTGGCCGCCCGAAGCTCGAAGTCGTCAAAGGTCCCGATGGAGTAGTAGCCCCCGAAGCCGACATGTCCCGCGCTCTCACGCCCCGGCGCGTACTCCCAATAGTCGATGACTTTCTCGCCCTCGACCCAGACCGTATGGTGGGCTCCGGCGAAGACCACGCGCACGTGGTGGATATCCTGGGGGGAACGCGAGTCGGCGATATCCGCCGCCGCGAGGGACTGGCCGCCGTACAGGAGCCGCACATCGCGGCTGCCGGACCAGTCGCCCCCGATCTCCACATGGTACGCGTCCGGTTGCTTCCCGCCGGCAGCCGAATCGAGGGTGCGCGCGCGGTAGTTGACGAACGCCAGGTGCGTGCGGGATGACATGCTGGACGGCCCGACGGTGAGCGAGATCGATGCATCGGCGATGGTGAACTCACTCACCGCGACGCCCGTGTCGTGAGGATTGGAGCCGGAGCTGTAGCCCACCATCATCTCACCATTGACGCCGCGCACTATCTGCTCCATGGGCGCGCCGTCACGGGCGGGAATGCGCTTGTGCCAGGGCTTCGCACCGGTGGGGGTCTCTCCAAGTTCCGTCGCGCTGCCATCGAAGCGAGCGAAGTCGTCCGCCACCAACAGGTCTCCCTCGGCAATCTCCTGGGCGAGGGGCATGGCGGCTACCAGGCACAACGCGAGGACGGACAGCAGTGACACGAAGGGCTTCATGGGTTGGGCCTCCGGAGTGCGGCAATAGGCGGCTAAGGTGCGGCCGGCTTCGAGGGGACGAGTGGGAACATGGCCGGGTACAGGCTGTCGAGCTCCAGCTTCTCGATGCGAATGTACTGGGGACGCCACTTGCTCAATGTGACGCCTTCCGGCGCCTTGCCGTCCCATGACCAGAATTCGGCATCAATCACCTGGGTGGGTTGCTCGTGGATCGCCCGGTTGAAGTCCCGCCTCTTGAGCCAGTCATAGATCGGGCGGGGCGTGATGCCGTCGCGGCGGACGATGCCGAACCCGTAATCGTCGATCGTGTGGTCCTCGGGCAGGTTCGTCTTCGCGTCGATATTCCCGTCATCGTTCCGCTCGTTGCCCGCGTGGAACTGGTAAGGGAGAAGCTTCTGGTAGAGGCCGTACTTTTCGGCCGCGTCCAGGCACGCCTCCCACTGCTCGATCATCATCCGGTCGAGCTCCCTGGCATCGTCCCGGCCTCGGTTGTGTGGGTGTCCCCATGCGCCGATGAGGTTGCCTGCGTCGATGCCGAATTCCGTGTTCCACAGGGGTTTGGCGGCGTCGCCGTTGCGCTGCATGATCTCTCGCACGCGCATGCCCCGGTCGACGAAGGCCCAGACGATAGGCACCCCATAGGTGTGGATGTTCATGATGTCGAAGTAGTCGCGGCCTCCCCCCTCGTAGATGCCCCGGGGGAACTCGTCGGTGTCGGTCATGCCGCCTGTGAGGATGAGAGCCTGAGGGTTCGCGCGCTTGATTGCCGGATACGCTAGCTTGAGCATCTCGGCGTACATCTTCCCTCGCTCACGCATCGGGACCCCGTCACGCGCCCCGAACAAATCCGTGAATGCACCGTCCATCTCATTCCAGAGTTCCCAGTAACGGATTGACGGGAAACGCCCG
>JALGSS010000444.1 GCA_029821745.1 Candidatus Zipacnadia bacterium | reverse complement strand
GTCCGCGAGACCCGGCGGTGGAATGAGGCCCGCAACATCACCTCGCTCATGCGCCAGAAGGAATCCGCCGACGACTACATGTACTTCCCCGAGCCCGACCTCGTGCCCATGGCCCCGGAGGAAGGCTGGGTCGACGGAATCCGAGCGACCATGCCCGAGCTTCCGTCGGAGCGCGAGCGGCGCTTCACCGACGAGTATGGGCTCCCGGAGTACGATGCCCAAGTCCTGACCGACAGCCGGGCCAATGCCGACTACTTCGAGGAGATCGCCAATTCCTGCGACGACCCCAAGCAGGCCAGCAACTGGTTCATGGGCGTCGTCATGGGTACGCTGAACGAGCAGGGCGTCGGCATCGAGGAATTTCAGGTCCCGGCCGCGCAGATCGGCGACCTGATCAACATCGTCAAAGAGGGCACCATCTCCAACAGCGCGGCGAAGGACGTCTACGCGAAGATGATCGAGACCGGCGACGAGCCGGGGACGATCATCGAGCGCGAGGGCCTCAGGCAGATCAGCGACACCGGCGAGCTCGAGAGCATCGTGCGCGAGGCCATCGAGGCGAACCCGAAGGCGGTCGAGGACATCAAGGCGGGCAAGAAGAAGGCCGCCGGGGCCATCGTGGGCTTCGTCATGAAAGCCACCAAGGGCCAGGCCAACCCGAAGTTGGTTAACGAGATCCTGAATAGGGAATTAGGTGAGTAAGGGAAGGCGGCTCTACCACCGGTGCTATTCGACCTTCTCGCCGGCAGCTTCTGGGCCACGACGGGCGTCGTGTGCGGGTTGTTCTATCTCGACTACGCGCTGACGATCCGTGGGCAGGAGTTGTATCGAGAGCCCTGGCGCTGAAGCAGAACCCGCAAGCCGAAGAGCCTGAGGAGCAAGCCAATCCATGAGCGATTTCCGACTCGATTTCTCGTCCATGCCTCTCGCGCGCAAGGCCCAGGTCATTGTGTGCGGCGCGGGCCCAGCGGGCGTTGCCGCAGCCATCGCCGCCTCGGAAACCGGCGCGGACACGCTGCTCATTGAGCGCTACGGTTTCCTCGGAGGGATGCTGACGGCGGGCCTCGTCAACCCGTTCATGAACCACCGCGCCGGAGACGAAGTGATCAACCGGGGAGTGTTCGAGCGCTTCCAGAACGCGATGCGGGCCGAGGGCGCGTACGGGCTGCGTCCCCACGGGCCCCACGCCTTCGATCCGGAGGTCGGCAAGCTGGTTCTGGACCGCATGGTGCTTGACGCAGGCGTCAACCTGCGGCTGCATTCGGCGGTCTGCGGGGCCGAGGTGATCGACGGGCGAGTGACGCGGATTGCAGTGCAAAGCAAGTCCGGAATTCAGGCCTTCGAGGCCGACGTGTTTATCGACACCACCGGCGATGCGGACCTGGCCTTCTGCGCGGGCGCACAGACCGAGAAGGGGCGCGAAGAGGACGGCTTCTGCCAGCCGATGACGACGAACTTCCGCATGGCCGGGGTCGACGAGGAGCGAATCGGCACGCGACAGAGCATCAACGAGCTGTACGTGGCCGCGAAGGAAGCCGGTGAGATTGAGAACCCGCGTGAAAACTGCCTGTGGTTTTGCACCACGCGGGCGGGCGAGATCCACTTCAATACCACGCGCGTGGTGATGCTGGACGCGACGGACGCCGACGATCTGACGCGGGCCGAGATCGAGGCGCGCCGGCAGGTGGGCCAGATGGTGAAGTTCCTGCGCGGGAAAGTCCCCGGCTTCGAGAATGCATTTTTGAGTCTTGTCGCGACGCAGATCGGGATACGCGAATCGCGCCGGGTCATCGGCGATTATGTGCTGACGGAGGAAGACGTGTTGTCGGTGCGGAAGTTCGAGGACGCCATCGCCCGGGGCGCGTACTCCGTGGACATCCACAATCCAGCCGGCACGGGCACGGTCATCAAGCGCCTGCCCCCGGGGGAAGCGTACGACATCCCATATCGCTGCCTGTGCCCGGTGGGCTTCGACAATCTGCTGGTCGGCGGGCGCCCGATCTCCTCGGACCACGCCGCCCACTCCTCCCACAGGGTGATGCCGATCGCCTTCTGCAATGGCGAGGCAGCCGGCGTGGCGGGGGCGCTTTGCGTGCGAGATGCGACGGACACCAGGGGGATTGCAGTTCCCGAGTTGCGTGAAATGCTGGCGGGGCGGGGCGCCGGCATCTACGGGCTGAGTTAGGCAGACCATCAACACGTATCGGACGTTCCACTCTACTCGCGGGGTGGTCTCATGCGAACCAGAACGTTGATCGTGGTGCTTCCCGCATTGCTGATGGCCGTGTGCTCTAGCGGATGCAGGCAGCCCACAGATACGGGTATGACGCCGCCCGAGGACCCGGCACGGGTCGACGAGTTGGGCCCGGACGCCGGGATCGGTGTCGTCGAGGCAACGCCGGAGCCCGGGGACGAGCCGGAGGACGATGATCCCCAAGTTCTGCGCAGCGACCCAGGGAAACTCCCGCCGTGTGATCCCGCCGTCCTCGGGAACGGATCGTCTGAGGCGACGGTCACCGGATACTCCGACCTCGACGGCGATGGAGTCCTTGAGTGCATCATGGGCTTCCAGGGCACGGAGACGGACGAGCTGGGCGAGCCGATCGACACGGCCTACTTCCAACTGGCCCGATGGACGGGCGCCGAGTGGGAAGAGTGGTTCGGCATCCCCGCGCCGGGGGGGGAGAAGTACGTCGACATGGAGAGCATTGTCATCGCCCATGACATCAATGACGACGGGGTCGTCGAGCTTGGGCTGCAGTTCTACGGGTTTGGGGTCTCAAGCCGGCCGGAGACGTTCTATCTGTGGCAAGTGGGTCCCGACGGGCTCGAGGAGGCCATCGAGGGCAGTTGCGTGGGGACGTCGAGTGACGACGGATTGGTGGTGCAGGACCTCGTGCCGTCTTACACGGGCGAGGAACTGATCTTCGCCATCGCCGAGATGGGCGACGAGGCCCATGCGGATGCCCACGGTTACTCGATTCATGTCTACGCCTGGCACCGGGGCCTGTACCGCGAGGTGGACCAACTCATCGCGGATGGGGTCTTCGCCACGCCTTTCGAGGCGATTGAGCGCCATGCAGAGGAGATCTGCGAGGCCGTCGAGTAAGCCCGCCAAGGCGTCCGGCGGGCCCGTCGCACGAACTCACGAACGACTGAGGTGGTCGCATGGACCTACAGAAACTCATCGACCAAGGCCCGAACATCGCCGTCATCATCGAGGGTACGAGTTGGCGACTCGATGACACCGTCGACGCCCTGGTCGCCTCGGAGGATTGGGATCTGATCGGGCGGCTACTGGTCTCTGCTTCGGAGATCTCCGCGCGACCGCTCGTGCAGAAGCTCGTAGAGCGGGAAGTCTACACGCCCCTTGCCATCGCCGCGTGCATGCGCAGACAGCCCCGTCGCCCAGGCGAGGGTGCGGCCGGGGGCGGCGGCGGGGCGGCGTCCAGAATCTTCCGTGACATTAACGCCGAAGACGCTGAGAAGGGCGTGCCGGACTACATCCGCGCGGACATTGAGGAGATGTCGAAGACTGCCACGCAGACACGGGCGAGTTCCATGGCCCGCGACGCCGCGATGGACCGAGATCCGACCCGCCAGTACATCATCGATCAGATCGCGCCGAAGATGAGAGAATCCGAGGAAGCCATCAACGCGATGATTGCTATCGCGCGCGCATCGGCCTGGGATGAGACGCGTCGCACCGCCGCTCTGAAGGTAGCCAACGACTCTCTGGCGGTGGCCCGACTGGCTCGCGGTCAGCGGACGGAGGATATCCGGGAGATATCGCGCATCGCCCTTCTCAGCCAAGTAGCAGAGACGTTCGCGAGGGAAATGGGCAAGAGCTTCAAGCAGTACGCGAACGACAAGGACGCCGACGCCCTCCGGTTCATCGCCGAGCATCATCCCGACGAGCAGTATAAAGACTCCGCGCGGCAGTGGGCGGAGTCCATAGAGGGCCAGAGCGCTCCCGAGTAAGTTCCAGGGGAAGGTATTCTGAAGCGTACAACGTCACGCCTGCTGACTCGGTCCACGCTGTCATGGACCGAGTCAGTAGCGGTCGCGACGAGCCTCAACGAGAGTGTAGTATCTATCCGTCGATATTGACATCCAGGCAAACTTCGTTAACGCCCGGAAGCAGCAGGATGGCGTTCTCCAGTTTCCGGAGCTCGTCCCTCATATCGACGCCACGCGCCGCAGGGCCCTGCAGTCTCTTGACGCGCCCCTTGAAGGTCGCGACCTTGTTGATCACGGTCACAGCGAGGAGACTGGCGTCGATCGGGTGCTTCGAGATCTCGCGCTCGACAAGCCGGCGGGTCTTCTTGTCCTCAAGCGGCATTGGTATCACCTCTGCAAGTGTTGATGCGGTTTCTGTAGTATCCAGCGATACATACAACCGCCCCCACGCAGGGGAACGCTTCGCATAAGTTGCCAGGAACCACTGCCAGGAACCACCGATCGCGTGCCGTCCGTTCGGGTGCCGGGCCGCAGCGAGTATACCCTTAGACCGAAGTTCCCTTACTAGTGAGCGATAGAACGGCTGCTGTGGTGCTCTGAGGCTGCCTGTGGCGTGTTTTTCCTGGCATCAGGGTGTCGCGCTACTGGCTACATCACAAAGGCA
>JALGSS010000443.1 GCA_029821745.1 Candidatus Zipacnadia bacterium | reverse complement strand
AGGTAGCGGCGAACTTCATCGCGCGAACGCGCGACGAAGTTCGGGTTTGCGAAGGCGTAGCCCTTGATGCGATCGCGGCCGGCAATGTCACGGCAGAGGGCCGCGTTCCCGGAGACCATATCGCACAGGATCGCCTCCGTCGACGAGACGGCTGTTGTCTCGATCTTCAGCCGGTCCATCACCCGCAGCAAATCGTCCGCCGTGCAGCGCTCTACCGGCAGCGGGAATGCGTGCAGGTGAGCGTGCAGGTCGATGATCGGGCCCGTCGCGTTCGCTGTCATGGCCTCACTCTTCGGCTTCAAGGACTTTGACGCCGGACTGGTCGGCAGACAAGTACACGCTGCGGATGTCGGAGCCCGCGCCCTCGGTGTAGTAGACGAACAAAATGCGTCCGTCCGGCAGTTCGACGAGACTGGGGTACGCGCCGAGAACCCGGTCGACGAGAACAGGCGCCTCCCAGGTCTTGCCGAAGTCATGGCTGCACATCACCTTCGTCGAGCTTGTGACCCGGTGGCGGAACCCACACAGCAGCACGTTCTTGGAGGTCAGCAACAGGTACGGGGCATCGCCCTGCACACCCACGGGCAGGACCTCGGTCCAGGTCTTGCCCTCGTCCGTGGACTCGCACCAGACCATGTGCGGGCGGATGAGCATCAGGAGCTTGCCGTCCGGGAGGCGCACCAGGGACGGCTCGCACAGTTCATAGGCGGTGGACTGCACGCGCGACAGCGTGGTCCAGGTCTTGCCCATGTCCGTGGATTCGAGCAGGTCGACGACGTACCGCTTGGCCCATTTGGGAGACAACTCACCGTACGCCGGCAGGAGCAAGCGGCCGTCGGGCATCTCGCGGACCGGCTCGGAGATGGCCTCGTTGCCATTGAGGTTCGTGGGCACGCGCTGGGGCTCCGACCACGTCTTTCCATTGTCGGAGGACCGCACAAGGAATACCTGGTGGGTGCCGGGCCGCCGCGTGGGGTCATAGCTCATGTAGGTGACCATCAGCTCGCCGTTGGAGAGTTGGGTGATGGACGCGTCACGGTCATCGATGTCCGTGTCGACGACCGTCTCCGCCTCGGACCACGTCTTGCCGAAGTCCGTCGAGCGGCACATGGAGATGCGCGCGCCTTTGGGCAGGGATTCTCGCGGCACGCTCACGTGGCCGTAGCCCGCGTAGAAGACGCACAAGAGCTCACCGGATTTCGTTAGGCAGACGTCGGGGAAGGCCTCATAGGCGCCCGCGCCGGCGTCGCTACAGACGGTCTTGAAGAGCGGGCGATACACCTTGAAGGGAGTGGCCGGCGGCACTTCCGTGCCGGTGACGCTGAGGTTGCGGAAACCGATCCGCCCCTGCCCGGTGCGCAGGCCGATGACGCCCGACTTGATGACATCGTCCTGCTCCGTGATGATTAGCTCATCATTCAGGTACACCTTGTGCTCCGGGCCGGTGGCGACGATCCGCAGCGTGTGCCATTCGTCGGATGGGATATCGAAGGGCCGGTGTCGGCGGGCGACGGTCCATTCGTTCGCGGGAGCCGAGCGGACCCACACGATCTGCTTGTTCTTCTGGTCAATGTGGACGTAATAGTAGGTCTGAGCGTCCTCGGCGCGGTACACGAGACCCGGCGATCGCACGCCGTCGCCGACGGGATGGATCATGAACTGAACCGAGACATCAATGTCCGAGTAGCCCTTCGTCGCGAGCCAGGTGATCGTGCGTGGCAGCCCGCTGTTGGACTGGACGAGGGCGCCGTCGGTGACTTCCCAGTCTCCGAACTCCGTCACCCACGCCTCGAAGTCCTCAGGCTTGTCGAGTGCGATGGTGTCGGCGGGGCACGATAGTGTGAGTACGCCGAGGGCGAGAACAACGAGTGCCAGATGCTTCATCGGTGACCTCCTGGGCCAATAGGCGTGCAACGGCAATTGCGACGTCAGGCGAGATCTGCCCGGTTGAGCAGAGCGGCTAGATTCTTGCCGAACACCGCCGCCTTCTCGCTCTCAGACAGGGAGCTGCCCGCCACGAGCATGACGGCGCTGGTTGGGTACTGGAAAGGCAGGGCGGTGCCGAAGACCAATCGTTGTGCCCCGAGTTCCCGCGCCATGACATCGATGGTGTCGATGCCCTCCAGCCGGGAGGTCTCGAAGTGCATGCCCGGGACGTCTCGCCCCACCGCAATGGCTTCGGCGACAAGCGGCGTGTGGGACGTATTGACACCTGTAACGACGACGGAGCACGGAATTTGGGTCAGCAGCCTGCCCAGGGCCGTGATGTCTCCCGGGAGGAGCGCGGCGACCATGAGCACAAGCTCGCGCTCGGCGGCCACACTCAACACCTGCTCGAAGGGCCGGTAGTCCATCGGCCAGCCCTGATACTCGCGGAACAACCGCAGCAGGGGAAAGCCGGCGTCAGCGATCTGCGAGGTCTCCGCGGCGGCGTCGACAGTCCGTCCGAGCACGAGGCCCGCCGCCGGGGTCAGATCCCCACGCCCCGCGCAGGCCTCCCGGGCTTCGGCGTTCCCCGAGCGATGCTCGTACGTGGCTGCTCGGAGGGAGGCGATCATCGCGTGATGGATGTGCGCCCCGGCGAGCAGTCGCGTGACTGTGTCGAGCGACGTATCCAGGTCTGCTCGGGGCCACGGGCCGAACAGGCAGTTGCAGTCGACAATCCGCGCATCGTAGCAGTTCGGTGTATCCATCCGGTGTCTCATCACCCTGGGGCTTGGCGTTGAATCGTGCGACGGGCACAAGGCCGACGCCCGGCGTCTCATATCTCAATGAACAGTTCGTCGCTCTCCCGCTTTGGCCTTTGCTTCAGCGCCTTGCGGTCGAAGTAGAACAGGAAGGTGATGGCGATCCAGTACCCGAGGCAGCCGCCGATAAAGCAGTCACTGAAGAAGTGGCGTTCGAGGTAGATTCGCGTGAGCGTGATCAGCGTCGCCACGCTGTAGAAGGCCCACTTCCAGCGGGGGTGCCAGGCGGCGAAGAGCGTGGCCAAGGCGAAAGCGGCCGCCGCGTGGCCACCGGGGAAGGAATTGTGCTCTCCGTGCCACATCGGGCCGAAGAAACCGGTGGACGCGATGAGGTCGGCCGGACGCATCCGGCTGAATACACGCTTGAGTTGTGAGACCAGGAGAGCCTGGGAAAGCGTCGCCCCGAACAGGATCCCGAAGGCCCGCAGCTTGTTGCTCCGCACCAACACCGCGTAGAGAATGATCCCAAGCACGACGACTCGCTGGTCCAGGACATGCTCCGCCGCCGCGGCGATCTGGCGCAGGATGGGGTGGTCCGGCACGACGACCTTGAAGGCCGCCAGGAGGGCCGGGTCAACGCAGATCAGCAGCACGGTAGCCGCGACCGTGCCGGCCGCGATGAGAATGCTCTTCAAAATGCTCTTCATAGCTGGTCAGTGCTCAGCCGGGGCTCTCGGTTGCGCCTCGTCCGCGTCACTGCCCTTCCGCCGTGATCCCCAGCAGCACCGGCTTGACCCGTCCGGCCGCCGAGACGAAATCGATGCTCTCGATGGCCACGTCCGGTCTCGGGTTCTTCCACCGAACCGCGCCAAGGGTTATCAGGGCGCCGGCCAGCGTCTTGCCTTGCCACAGCGCCACCGCTTGAGCCGGTCCTCGTTGGCCGTTCCAGTCCTCGACATTAGCCTGGTACCGCAGCGGGATCGTGTCCTGTTCACCGTCGGCGTAGTAGACGACATAGTGGCCGATGTTGCGTGGGTTCTTCGTCGCATACAGTTGCCGCTCGCGCACTTTCGGCACGCTGCATGTGTGCAGGAAGTACAGGGCCTTCGTGGTCAGGCGGATCGGGATCTCGTACGCCACCTCCGGATACAGATCAGCAGGCGCATCTTCGCCGGCGAGCATGACGCACGCCGGGTCTCCCGTGGGAGCGCCCTGGGCCATCGCGAATGGGACCTTACCCGCCCAGAGCATGCCCCCAGGCACCGCCCGAAGGTCATACTGCGGTCCCTCTGCCATCCAGCCGTCCCTGCGGTCGGAGTCCACCAGCTTCTCGTTGAAGAAGGGCGAGATGTCCACGAGCCTGAAGGCGTTCGGCCGCTCGGGCTGATTCAGCTCCCAGAGCCTATTGAACACAACAACCGGCGCGTAGGGCAATTCGGCCAGGGCCATCGCGTCCGTGGACCACGCGTTCTCGCCCCCAACGACCCAGGCTGCCGGCATGTGGGGCATGGTCTCCATCGTCGTCGCCACGCGAGACCACGTGGTCCCGCAGTAGCCCAGGATGTCGTTGCGCAAAGCGACGGACGCGTAATCGAAGGCGTTGCGGGGCTCGTACCACGGGCAGCCGACGACCTCGAACCCGTGCGCCTTGAAGTAGCCGACCGTCTCGTCATAGCGGTGGTTCGGACTGTAGTGCCAATCGAAAATCAGGATGTCCTTGGGCACCATGTCCGTGGCCTTCGCGGTGAAGAAGGGTTCGTCGCCGTTGTGGGAAGGCAAAAGCTGGTCGCCCCACATGATCGTGCGCATGTTGTGGGCTTTGACCCACGCGTCGAGCTTGTTGATGTCTCGCGCCCAGAGCACCCACGGGTCGACGCCCTTGCACCGGTCATCCACGCCGATGTCGTCGAAACTGGCCTCGTCGTGGCCGATGTGGAA
>JALGSS010000442.1 GCA_029821745.1 Candidatus Zipacnadia bacterium | reverse complement strand
GTCGAACTCGAGCATCAACGCCAGATCGATCAGGTCGCGCGCGCTCTGCTCCTGCAGACCCTCCCAGTCATCGTCTGCCAGGCGCTCCATCTGGTGATGGAAGTTCGTCGCGGCGCACGGTCGCCCGAGCAGTTCGTCGGCGATCGGCGATTTGATGAGCTTCTCGAAGATGGGGGTGCGGTCGGGCTCGACGTGGTTGAACGCGGCGATCACGCGCTGCTTCGGGGTCATTCGGGTCGGTCCTCGGGAAGAGTGATGACGAGCGGGCCGACGTCGTCGCGACACTGCAATTGGCCACGATCATGTTGCCATGCTGCAGTACCTTCCGTCGGTGGTGATGGCCACAGAGCACCAGAGCCAGATTGGGCATCGACAGGAATGCGTCGCCCAGGAGACTCGAGCCCATGTAGGCCCGGCAGTACGCGTAGGCCACATCGTCGGATGGCTCGTCGAGAATCTCTTCGAAGGGGACGAAATGCGAGACGCCCACGAGAATGCGGACCTCGTCGGCAATGCGCCGGGCATCTTCCCGCAATTCGGCGGCCAGTTCCTGCGCGACTACCTCGTCCGGCGCGTGCCAGTCCACGTAGATGGCGTCGTTCCAGATCAGGTTCTCGCGGTGGCCATCGGTCGTCCAGACGAGGGCCTGGGCTGCGTAGTCCTCCGTGGTGAGCTCCTCCCAGGGAACGTTGTCTCGCCCGTCTATTGGGAGCAGCTTGGTGGTGAGGTCTTCGCGCGCCGGAAGCATGGGCGTGACTCGGAGGTCCGGCACGGGCGGCGTGAGCTGTCGGAAGCTGTAGTCGCACCAGCCGACCGTGCCGGCGAAGCCAACGTCGGCGACGGCGATGGGATTGTGGGGCAGGTAGTGGAACCCGTTGTCCTCGGCGATGCGCTGCAACGACGCCTCGTAACGGCTGGAGGTAGACGGGCTATCGACGTCACTCCAAAGATCGTGGTTCCCCGGTATGAAGAGCTTGGGGCCGGAGAATCCGGCGAACAGTTCGAGGAAACGATGGTAGCGCGAATCGGGGCCGGCGGAGATGTCTCCGGCGAGCACAATGACGTCGGCGCCCGAGTCACACATCCCATCGGCGAGCGCAACAGCCCACTTGTGTCCGAACCGTGGGTAGTGGATGTCTGCCGCTGCGCATATCTCCATGGGGAACGTGCCGATCCTGTGGCGCCCCGGAAGAGGCGCGGGTCCGGAGGCAGGCTCCGGCGTTGTGCCGTGCGGTTTCTGGGATCAGTCTGTCTCAGCCGCGCCAACTTGTCGGCAACGGGGTCTGTACCTTAACACATCCGGCGCGCTGTGCGTTCCATCTCCCATCTGCTCAATCTTCGCCCCCCAAGCCCCCGACGCCTTCCTGAAGGTCAACGTGCACAGGAGAGCGAAATCGAGTAAACTCAGAATTCGCGCGTTTGCAGTCGGGCCGCGACTGTGGCCGAACCGAACGCGCGAGGCGCGACACCCCCCGCGTCTTCCGGAAGCGTAGCCGTCTGAGATGCAAAGGAGTCTGTGGCACCAGTTGAAGAAAGAAGTGTCCGGGATCAGAGCACTGGAAACAGAGATTGCCGAGGAAAGCATCAAAGCACGGGACAGGATCGGCCGCGCCGTACGCGGTGGCATCACCTTCCGCGCCGTGTCAATCGCACTGGTTCTGACGTGGTTGAGCGGCTATTGGGTGCGCCAATCTGAGATCATCGCGCTCGCCTGCCAGGGAACCGAGGCGGTTCCGGCTGTTCCCGGCACCGGCGCCCTCATCGTGCTGCTCCTTTTCAACGTTCTCGCGGCCCGGACACGCAGAATCCGTCCTCTCGAGATCCCTGAACTCATCACCGTCTTCCTGTTCGTGAGTGTAGGGACCACGATGATGGGTCCTGGTATCGGGCGGTTCCTCATCGCCTGCACGACCGCCCCCTTCTACTACACGAGCCCCGCCGCTCCTCTCGAGGAGTTGGCCCGGTTCATCCCCGCATGGATGTCGCCGTCTGATCCCGCCATTCACCGGTGGCTGTACGAGAGCTCGCCCACGGGCAAGGTGCCCTGGGAGGCGTGGCAGGTACCGATGATCGCCTGGACGGGCTTCTTCCTGCTCTTCGGCGGGACGCTGTTCTGCTTGATGATCCTGTTCAGCGAGCCGTGGGTGGACGAAGAGCGTTTGGTATTCCCGCTCGTGCGCTTGCCGTTGCAGATCGTGGATCCGGAGTACAGCGAGGTGCCGTTCCTGAAGGCCAAGGCCACTTGGATCGGGATGGGCCTTGCCCTCGCCCTGAATGTCGTCAACATTGTTCGCGGCGTATACTTCGGCGGGCCCAGCGGCGGGCTGCGCGTGGACTTCGGCGGCTCCCTGACGGGCGCTCCTTGGAATGCCTTGCGGCCACTAACCGGTGATTTCCGCCCCGAACTCATCGGCCTTGGGTACCTCATCTCGACTGAGCTCTCATTCTCAATCTGGTTCTTCCAGTTATTCAACAAGCTGCAGGCTGTGGCCATGTCGGCGGCCGGATACCGCCTCTCCGGGGCTCCCTTCGCCCAGGAGCAGGGCATCGGCGCGTACCTGGTACTCGGCGTCATCCTGCTCTGGAAGGGCCGGCACCCTTTCGTCGAAGCGTGGAGGTCGTGGATCGAGGGCTTGCCGGAAGACCGGGCGGACATTGTCCGCACGAATCGGTGGGCGCTCGTGGGGGCGGCTGTCGGCTTCCTGGGGGTGATCGTGTTCTGCGTCGCGGCCGGGTTGAACCTGTGGTTGGCCCTCGTGTACTTCGCCGTGCTGGTGACCGTCTCAATCGTCTACGGGCGACTCCGAGCCGAGACCGGCGTTCCGCTCATCTGGGCCTTTCCGTATGGCTTGGCGCACAAGTCGATCCGTTACTTCGTGAACTCCCGGAGTTGGATCGGCATTGGCCCGAACTACCGGTCACCGACCATCTACACCATGTTCATCTTCCTCTCGCGCGGCTACTTCCCGAGCATGTCCGGGTATGGCATCGAGGGGCTGACGCTTGGCGAGGGCGGCGGCGTGCGGAAGAGCGGGACCTTCTGGCTGTTGCTGTCCGCGGTAGGCGTCGGATGTCTGTTCTCCTACTATTTCCACTTCGTGCCATACTACGAAGAAGGCGCAGTGGGCCTGCGCGGCGGTCTGTGGGGCGCCGGCACAGCCCGGGCGGAGTTCGCCGGGCTCTACCGGCAGACGCAACTGCCCACGCCGCCGGATGTGCCGCGCATCATCGCGACCCTCGGCGGAGGCGGTCTGATCGCCTTCCTGAGCGTGATGCGGGTGCGCTTCTTCGGCTGGCCCTTCCACCCCCTCGGGTACGCGATGGCCTGCTCGTACGGCCAGTTGCTCTGGGCCCCCTTCTTCCTGGTATGGGTCATCAAGTCCGTCCTGCTACGCTACGGTGGGCACCAGGCCTACCTGTCCGCGCTGCCTGGCTTCATGGGCTTCGCGCTCGGGCATTTCATTGTTGCCGGCGCCATCTGGGGCACCCTGGGCGCTGCGCTAGGTGGCGTATTCCTGCGATATGGCGTCTGGTTTGGCTGATGGCGATCGATGGCCGGACCGGGGAGGCGACTCGGCAGAGCGTGGAGAAGCTGATGACCGTTGTACATCCCGGCGCGATAGCGCGCACTCTGGGAGAGACATCATGCACAGACCGATCACTGTTGTCATGGCGGCAATTTGTCTATGTCTCACGAGCGCGGTCCTCGCAGGGCCCCGCTTTGTCTGGGAGCCCGGCGCCAAGATGCCCATCGGCAAGGGTGGCCAGGTGACAGGTCTCGTCAATGGGAAGCTGCTGGCTGCTGGTGGCACGTACTGGATCGACGGGGAGAAGAAGTTCTGGACCGGCGATCTGTACGTCTACGATCCTGCCACCGACAAGTGGTCCGAAGGCCCCGCAGTGCCCTTCCCGCTCTCCTACGGGTCCGGTCGCGCCATCAACAACAAGCTGTACGTGGTCTCCGGGACCGACGGCGAGAAGGACTACACCTATACGCTTATCTGCGTCTGGCGTGGGGGGCAGTACCACTGGATCTGGGGGCCGCCTGTCCCCGAGCCCCGCATCTACTCCGTCGCGGTGGCCATCGGCAGCAAGCTCTACGTCATCAATGGCTCGCCTGACAGCGCCTTCAAGGGCAAGGTGCATGACGACATCTTGATTCTGGACACCAAGCACCCGGAGAAGGGCTGGACGCGATCCCGCCCCATGCCCGGTACGGGTCGCACCCTCGTAGGCGCTGCGGCGATCGACGACAAGATCTACATCTTCGGCGGTTACCGGCAGATCGGCGATGAACTGGCGAATTCCGATGATGCTTTCGTGTATGACACGAAGGCGGATCGCTGGTCACGGCTGCCTGACTGCCCGTACGCGGCCCGCTGCTGGGACGCAATGGCCATCGACGGCCAGATCTACATCATGGGCGGGTACGTCACCTGGCCGGCCGCGATGATGCGCGAGGAGAGCTTCACCGACCATATCATGCGCTTCGATCCGGAAACCGGGACGTACTGGGATGCCGGTGAGATCCCGATCCCGAACACGCAGGTCAACCCGCGAGTGCTCCCGGACGGGCGGATCATGATCTCCGGCGGCGAGGACAAGATGAAGCACCGGACCGACCTCGTCGGCTTCGGCAAGCTGGTCGACTAAGTAAGCGGGTCGTCCCAAGCAGACGGCTGTCGCGGAAACGCGATGAAGCGGAGGAGTGATGACCGTGCGTCACGTGCTCATGCTCTTGGGACTGGTTCTCGTCGTGTGCATCCCTCTCGCTGCGGAGGACATCACGCGCGTCGACTTCGACGATGCGGTCGCCGAGGACCCGCCGGGCGCGAGGGAGCCGCCGCGCACCTGAAGCTGCAGTTCGGGGATGAAGCCCCCAACAACCTGTCCTACTGGGCCGTCGATCTCCCCCGGGCCGTCCCCATTCTTGAGCAGTTGGAGGAGATCTCCTTCTGGGTCAAGACCAACGTCCCCGTCAGCATCAAGATCCCCATATCCCCCTTCGGCTTCATCTACCACGGCCCGACCGTGAAGCCGTCAGATGAGTGGCAGAAGGTCACTGTCGGCGACGCCTACCAGACGCTGATGAAATGGTGCGCCGGAGGCGATCAGGATGGGCGCGACGGCTATGTGCCTCAGGTCATCGTGGCCGTCGGCGGCACGAAAAACGCCCTCGCCGATGTGCTGATCGATGACGTCGCGGCTACCGGGGCCGAGGGGGTCAACCAGTTGATCGATGAAGAGCTGCGCCGTCGCCGATTCAGAAGAGTGCGGGCCAGCGTCGTGACCCTTCCGTGGAGTGACGAGGGCCGCAGTCTGGAGATCGTCCTGGACCGGCTGGACGAAGCGGGAGCCGCCTGCAACTCGGACATCGTCTGCCTGCCCATGGAATGCGTGGCGACGGAGGGTGAGCCGATCCCCGGACCGATCAGCGAAGCCATCGCCGCGAAGGCGAAGGAGTACGGGATGTACGTGATCGGCAACATCCGCGAGCGTGAGGAGCAGAAGGTCTACGTGACATCCTTCCTCTGCGACCGCGAAGGCGCCATCATCGGCAAGTACCGCAAGTCCCACAAGATGCCGGACGAAGACATGGACCTGGGCGACGATCTGCCGGTGCTTGAGACGGACTTCGGCAAGGTCGCGATGCGAATCGGGAGCGACCGCTACTTCGCGGACATCGACCACGTCTACACCGCCAAGGGCGCGCGGATGATCTTCTGGAGCCAGATGCCGGAACCCGTGGAGGACGAGTATCTGCAGGACTTCCCCAGCCTGGGCCGGGCGATGGACTACAACGTGTTCATCGCTTGCTCGCGGTACTCTTTCGCGAGCCCCGGCTGGATCACGAACAAGTTTCCGCCGTACCGTGGCTGCCCCGTTGGGCGCTCGTACATCGTGAACCGCGAAGGCCGGCGGGTCGCGAGCACCACCCGCAAGGGAAGCGTCGCCACGGCAGTGATCCCCTGGAGCGAACTGCGGGGCAGTGGGCGTGGGGCCAATCGCCGACAGGCCTACTCTGTCCTTACCGAGCCCGTGAAGCTCCCTGAGCCGAGAGAATGGGCCAAGCGCAAGATCCGCGTCACCTGCATCGAGAACCACGTGGGCATTGACGACCTGCTGAACAAGCTCGACGAGGCGGGGAAGATGGGCTCCGATCTCGTCTGCACCTACGAGTTCGTCTGGGTCCCCGTCCACGGTGCCGCGCCGACTCCGGAGAAGATAGCGGAGCTCGAGAAGATCGGGCAAGACAAGTGCCGGCAGGTCGCGGAGAAGGCGAAGCAGTGGAACATGTACGTACTGCTTTGCGGCATCATCCGGAAGCGCGAGATCAACGAGGGAATCCTCTACGGCAGAGACGGCGAACAGGTCGGGCG
>JALGSS010001167.1 GCA_029821745.1 Candidatus Zipacnadia bacterium | reverse complement strand
CCGGCCGCCGGCGCATCCGCACGCGACGTCCCCTCAGCCGGCGCCTCCTCTGCTGCCCCCAGACGGGATGCCCGGCATGCAAGGAGGGCCTACGCCGCCTGATCCGATAGCCGAGCAGCAGTTCCCGCCCTGGCTGCGGGACGGACTGCCGCCGAACGCGCTGGCATTTCTCGACGACTACCCGCCGGTCGTGGCCGCGATGGCGCTGGCCCGCATGTACAGCCGGCTTCTGACCTTCATCGGCCTGTTTCTGTTGGTGGGCCTCGTGTTCAGACACCTTGCCCATGCCGCCATCGTGCCTCGAAGACCTCAGGACACCTCGCGCAGAACAGAGCCGCCATCCGACGACAAGGCGCAGATGCGCTTCGCCCGGTGGAACGTCGTCGTGTGGGCCGCCGCTCTCGTCATCGCCTGCGAGGCCGTGGGCCTGAGCTGGTTCTCGACCTTGCTTTCATCCTTCTCGAACGTCCTGGAAGTCGCTCTCAGCGGCGTGTTCTGGCTTGCCATACTACTGCTCGTGGCCTACTCCGTTCTGTCGCTGATCGGTTGGGGATACCTCAAGTACCATCCCGAACGCCCGAAGCCGGACCAGGAGTTCGACCTCGGGGACGGGCGTCTCGGGCGGGTCGAGCGCGTTGACCCGTTGCAGACGACCTTCGCCCTGAAGGACGACGAGAAGGTGGTCCGCCCGAATGCCTGGCTGATGCGCACGCATTTCCACTGGGACGCACCGAAGGCGGCTGACGCGCCGAAGCCCGAGTAATGCCCCCAGTGGCCCAGTAGACTGATACCCGAGGTGACCCGGCCCCATGAAGGCCAAGCTCCTGCTTTGCCTGCTGATGTTGGTCGTCGCTGCGCAGGCAGCGACGATCGAGGACCTCATCGCCCCGCCGGCGGCGTTGATGCAGGACTGCCTGCGCGAACAGGACATCACGAGCGACGAGACTTTCACAGTTGAGGGCGGCACCCACACTGAAGCAGCCCATCCCCAGGCTTGAGAAGGCTCCCCAGACGTACGGGCTGCAGTACAACGTCTGCCTGGAGAAGCAGGCACACCCGGGCCTCGTCGACGTGTGGCCGCGCGAGAGCGGTATAGGCATCGGGATGACCGCGCCCAGTTCAGCGAACTGGTACAGCGGCGGGTTCATCGACCTGCGCGTGAACGGCGTCTCCCTCGGGCCGCGCAAGGCGCGAATCCTGGTGAGAGAATACGCCGACGCGCAGTCCGCAGTCCGTCGACTTCGTCTGGGACGCCCCGGAAGCCAGGGCGACGCTCACATTCACGGCGGCCACGGGACACGAGCCCCTGTTTCTGCGGGGGAGCATCGAGCCCAAGCGCCCGCTACTGGACCTGCAGCTCGACCTGACCTGCTACCCCAGCACTTTCAGCACCCCACGAGACCGCTGGATCGCCGGGACATCCAGCACGGCCGCACCGTCAGCCTGTCTCCCCAGGAGCCATGGGTGTTCTGCTATGACAAGAACTTCGACGAGGCCACGAAACCGCAGGAGTCCGCCGGTCCGGCTGCGATGGCCTACTCTCCGCTGCAGGTGCGCCGCGCGAAGGCCAAGGTGGGCGAGTATCCCATCAATATCTCCCTGCAGTTCTACCGCCACGTGACAGAGTTCAACGTGGCGCTGTGGGATTTCCGCGACGTGCCCAATACCGAGGCCCTGGCGCACATGCGGGAGATCACGAGGGACATCAGCTCGCCCGAGATTCCTGTGCTGACAGAGAACGTCCCGCCGCGCGCCCTGACGGTCGACGGCAAGGCGGCAGCTACCCTTGTGGTGCCCGAGAACGCCGCGCCGCAGGAGATCGTCGCCGCTCAGGAGATCCAGGAAGCAGTAGCAGACATGTCCCGAGCGCTGCTGCCGATCAAATCAGACGCCGAGACTGTCAGCGGGAACCGGGTGTTCATCGGCGAGACAAGGCAGGCGCGCACAGCGGGATTCACGATGACGCCGAAGTCCGCAGGCGAGGCGGGATTCAGCTTCAAGACCGTGGGCAGCGACATCTACATAACCGCCGAGCATCCCGTTGCGGCCATCTACGGCGCCTGTGAGCTACTCGAAGGCCTGGGCATGCGCTGGTTCTTGCCGGGCCCTTGAACTCAACGATACTCAGCGCCCGAGCTTCCCCATGCGCTGGATCGGCCTGGACGAGTGGGGATACCGCAACAAGTGCAACCGGACGCGCAAGAGCGATGGCGACGCATCCTGGGGGTTCAACATCCGCCCGGG
Source organism: Candidatus Zipacnadia bacterium (assembly GCA_029821745.1). Taxonomy (GTDB): domain Bacteria; phylum Armatimonadota; class Zipacnadia; order Zipacnadales; family JABUFB01; genus JALGSS01. Next base: position 731 of record JALGSS010001167.1, on the reverse strand, counting down.
CGTGTACCACTCCGACTACAAGCTGCTACCGGTGAAGGATTACTACGACGAGCATCCCGAGTATTTCGCCCTAATCAACGGCCGGCGGTGCAGCAAGACCGACACGAAGCTCTGCGTCAGCAATCCCGACGTGGTCCGTGAGGTCGCCAAGAACATGGGCGCCCTGCTTGACGAGGACCCGAGCATCGACCTGATAGGTCTCGCTCCCACCGACGGGACCAACTACTGCGAGTGCGAGAACTGCCGAGCGATGGACGACACAGGCAAGCGCCCCGCCGACCAGAAGTTCTCCCGGCGCATGTTGCTGTTCTACAACGCCGTCGCCAGGGAGTTGGCGAAGACACACCCGGAGGCCAGCCGAATCTCACCCTCGTCATCTGCCATTACACGGAATACTGCAACATGCACGAGATCGAGAACCCGGACTGCCCCCGCAACGCGCGGTACCTGGACCTGCTCAACCGGTGGAGCAAGATCATCCCGGACATCTACTTCTACGAGTACTACTACACGGACGGCTTCCGGCAGCTCCCCTGCAATGAGGTAGAGGCGATCCGCCGGGACATCCCCTTCTACGCGCGCCGCGGATTCGAGGGCGTGTACACGCAATACGGGAACGTGTGGAACACGTACCTCAACTACTACGTGGCCGCGAAACTGCTTTGGGACGTCGATGCGGATGTTGACGCGCTTCTGGATGACCTCTACGCCAAGTTCTTCGGTGCCGCCGC
>JALGSS010000441.1 GCA_029821745.1 Candidatus Zipacnadia bacterium | reverse complement strand
ATAAGCATGGTCCCGCGGGCACGCTGTACGCATACAGGTAGGGGCAGGAGTCGAGGGCAGGGCACACGCCTTCTGGGCATTGCGAACAGACGAACGCTTCCAACGCTCAAGGATGGCGACCCACCGTGCCGCACGTGATTGGGATACTCTTGCTGAGCGCACTCGTCGCAATGGACCTGTTCTCTGCCATCACCAATTGGAGGCGCGCGTGGATCGGGACGGGACCGTCCGCCTGTTGTCCGTGGATGGTCCCGTTGATCCCGTACGGTGTGCTATCTTTCGCCCTGCTTGATGCCAGCGACCAAGCAAAGCTCACCGTGTTCCTCGTGCTGGCCCTCTCCCACATACTGTTCCAGATTGTCATTCCGGTGACTTGGGACAGAGCAACCAACGGTGGCGGGGGCCCACTCCACCATGCTGTCGATCAGGGGGATCACGCGACTCTGGAAATGCTCCTTGAGCGCGGCGAGGACCCAGACAGGAAGGCCTCATGAGTAATGGGGGCTATCGCCCCGCACGGGCCGGCAATGACATGCGCACGATGGCCTTCTGTGCGGAGGCGGCTGGGTTGGTCACCGAGAACCGCATCGGGGCAGCGCCTCACTGCGCTGTGAGTGACGCGGCCATTGCGGCAGCCAACACGGCTGTCAGGGGCGATTTCGTCTCGCGACAACCCCTAACGCGTCGGGCATTGCGGCCCGTGTCGCTCACTTCGGCAACTCATAGCTCCACAGATGCGAACTGTGGCCGAAGTAGATGCGCCCGTTCAGAAGAGGCCCTCCCACACTGATCGCCACCGGTGGCGTCGCGATCACCGAGGGCTCAAATGTCTGCGGGTCAAACCGGACGATCGCCCGGCTGAGTTGAGCGCATACTTCGCCCTTAGGGCCGAGGAAGAGGCTGTCCCGGGGGACGCCACCCCACTGGTCCAGCTTCACGGTGTGGATGACCTGCCGGGTCGCAGGGTCGAAGACGAACAGCACGGAGCCGGCGGCGAGTCCGTACACCCGACCGTCGGGGGCGACCTCCAGGGAGACGATGGTGCTCGCGCCGGGAACCGGGCACGTCTGGAATGCCACCTTGCGCGTCTCCCAGTCGAGCAGATAGAGCACCGCTTCAGTGGCCACAACATGCCCGCCTCCGGGTGCGCCCACCGTGGTGCCGCCGACGACTGTGCCGTCCTCCAACGCCGCCAGAGCCACCGTGCTGTGGTAGGGGATCAGGTCCTCATGGGTCAGAAGGGTAGCCGTTTCCGTCGCCAGGTCGTAGATGCCCAGACCGCCGCCCACGAGGCCGTAGCCCGCGTAGCCGGCCATGAGCACGTGGTCGCCATCCACTTCCCGCGGGTTGGGGTCCTTGCCGTAGCCGCCGTTGAAGGGGCGCGAGGTGTCATACAGGTGGAAGATGCCGTGGGAGTATGACGCGGCGACGAGGTACTTCCCCTGAGTGGACATGTGGCAGAAATTGCCCCCGCCCACGCGCTTGACAGGCCCCCAGTCCTCCAGCTTGTCCGAACCGGGGTCATAGACGGCCAGATGCATGGGGTGGCAGGTTGATGCATAGACCTGGCCATCCGGGCCCGCAGCCAGGGAAGTCATCGCCACGCCGCCGCCCTTGTACTCGATCGGCAGTCGGCGAGTGGTCCCGGTATCGGGGTCCTGCACCGCCTTCTCAGAAACCGGAATCGCCTCGCGCTCTCCCTCGAACAGCCGGTACCATTGCTTGCCGGCCCGACCGTAGACCTTGCCATCCACTCCGGTGTATACCACTCCGGTCCCCACAGCGCGCTCGGATTCGTCGACCATCTGTTTTCGCTCTCGCGTCTTGGGGTTGAATGCCACGATATTCAGACGCGCGGTGCCGATCCCGGCATAGGCCCATCCGGCGCTGTCGAAGACCAGAGAGTTGAAGTACTTCTCCGCTTCGTCCAGCCGCCCGTAATCAACCGTGGCCTGGGTCTCCGGGTCATATGAATGCAGCCGGCAGTCAGGATACGTACCCGCCCATATCAAGTCGTCAGGCCCGTCAGCAATGGCAGCCCCCACATAGCAGCCCGCCTTGGGGTTGACCACCTTCCCAAACAGCCACTCACCGGCCTCCGGATCGTACTCGAGGAACGTCGGACCGGCCCCGGTGTAGAAGCGCCCGTTCCGGCTCATCAGTGAGGCGAAGGGGTCCGAGTTCACGACACCTTCCGGGTAGAAAACCTGACGCGTTTCGCCCCTGTCCACATCAGTGACCAGTATGTAGCCTCGGGCTGACCGGTCTGTAGCGCAGGCGATGACCAGGTTCTTGCCGGACGCTGTCTGAGTCGCCACCACTCCTCGGCTCTCAGCCACTGCGGCGCATATCCCGTGATCGGTGAAGCTCGCATCCTGAGCCATGACCATTGCTCCCGACAGTAGTAGCATCGTGATCTCCATTGTCTCTCGCATCAGCGCGGCCTCCTGCAGCAACTGCAACGGTATCCCGTCACTATTTCGCCGCGCCAGTACGTATCAGGCGCGGGCGGCCTACTATTCCAGGACCTCCAACTCGAAGTCGTCGAGCCACAGGACCCCTTCGCCCTTCTGGTACATCAGGAAGTCCACCCGCATTCGCCCGAAGTCGCGGGCGTCCTGCGGGACGTCATATTCCTGGACTACCTGAGTCCAGTCCTCAGCGGGCAGCTCCAGAGTCAGCGGATGGCGCTCGAAGTAGACGGTGCCGTTGGCCGCCAGGTCCCCCTCGCCGGGCAGGAAGTCGATGATGTTCTCCGACTTCCCGCTGCCCTTGTACCAGAAAGTGACCCGCAGGCGCTTCGGGGGCACCAGATATGGCGAACTCGTGGTGATCACTGAGCGACTTCCATGAGTCGCCTCACCCGTCATGCGCAGGGACGCCACCCCCTTGTGCCACTCGGTCGTATCGCGCTCCGTGCTCCAGCCTTCGCCGTAGTAGCTGCGGCCCCAGTTGTCCGGGATGCCATCGCTATTGCGGTCCATCTCAAACCCGGGGTTGGCCAGCAGCGGAGCGGGACGTGCACCCGGGCTGAAGTCGGCGTCATCCACCCAGTAGGCGCCGGCCGTCGACTTCGTGTCGCCAACGGTAATCGCCACTAGCGCGAGGTCCGCCCCCTCGGGCTTCACGGACACCGCCCCCAAACGCTGCCAGGTGTCACTCCCGTAGAGCACCGCTGAGGCGAACGTTCGACCGACCATCTGGATGCGCCGGGGCCAGTCCGTGGCTCGGAACCACTCGATCGACGCCTGGACGCCATTGGTAGCCTGCGCGGTCGTCCGGACCTGGCAGGAGAAGGTGAACGGCCCCGGGCCGCTCATCCGCACGTACTGGCTCACCGTGCAGGCAGACTTGTCGCCCGCCTCTATCTTGAGGCAACTCGCGCCGCTGTGCTTCACTGCCCGGTCCACGGACAGGTGGGCCTTGCCGAAGCTGGTGACGTACCGGTTCCAGCCTGCCGGCAGACCAGACTGGTCAAGCGGCTGGTCAAACCCGGCGTTCGAGAGGGTCTCGTCAGGCATCGGCAGCGCCGGGCCGGCTGCGCTCCCGGTGACTGACACAAGACCCAATAAGAGTGCGGCAGGTAGAATCCAGCGGTGTCTCAACTCAAACGCCTCCCCGGAGGGCAGTCAACTCAAGCCCTTATGCCCGTGCGTGTGACGACAATGCCGTCTCCGTAGCTCGCGAGACGCATCGCCCGACAGCTTCTCGGCCACCGCAGTACCATCGTCAGCTTGCCGCACAGCAAGCGCAATGTGCGGTTCCGTGTACCGTTCCCCTCTCATCCGATGAGTCCTCCTCCGTTGATGCTCAGATACTAACACAACACCTGGCCCCGCTATTGGAGGCGAGGTCAGGGTTGACTGGGCGCTGAGAAGCTCGGGATCCATACTCGACCCCAAGCCCGTCCACGAAATCGGAGGCGGGCTTGTTGCATTCGCGGGCCATACAGCCCGTCCCCGGCACCGTCCTCTTGACGTGCTACGCGACGCTCTATGGCCGTCCCGCACCGTCCGAACCCACCGTTCGGCGTAGGCGTTCAGGTCGCGTGAACGCGCCTCCCCAGTTGGCGCTGCAGGACGGGCTGCCGATGGCGAAAAGTCCGCATCTTGCCGTCACGGTCGTCACGGAGCGGGTCCGAGACCCGGGAAGCAAGCGGGGAGGACAACACAGCAGGCTAGTGCCAGAACAAGCGAGGAGGATGACCGGGCCACAAGACGAACTTAACGCCGTGAAGGCGCCCGAGCGACATCGCGAGGCCCTTTTCAGGGCCGCCGTGCGCCGGGGGAATGCTCGGCGGCCCTTGGCGGCAAATCCCTCGAGCATCACTCAGTTAGCCAGGCGCTCCTGCCTGCCCAGGAGGTCTCAGAGATGCACCGAATGGCGGTTCTCGGCGTTCTTCTCATCACGGTATCCGTATCCCTCGCCGCCCCTCGCGAACGCCCTCTCTATGACGCCCGCTTCTTCGAACCCGTTGAGGACGTGGTCACGCCCCACATCCCCTGGGCCAAGCCCTACTGCACGCCGCCGAAGGTCCTGTTCATCACGCACCGCCAGGCCATGCGGGAGGTCGTTGAGCTCTCTCAACGGCTGGACATGGATTACAGGGTGTTCGCGATGGACCGCCCCGGCAGCTTCGGCGAAACGGGGATCGGCGTGGATGCCGGCTGGCGCCTGGTGCGCGGCAACTCGTACGAGGAACTCGCGGCGCGTCTGCGTGAGGACCTCGCGGGCGACTATGACGCCATCGTCGTCGGCAACATCCAGTGGAGCAAACTGCCGTTGGACTGTCGGTACGAGATTCTCAAGAAGGTCAACGCGGGGACCGGCCTGGTGGGCGTCGCTACTGCCCACGACGAGGCCCTCGGCGAGATTCTCAAGGACGCGCGGTTCGGGTGGACCTGGGCGACTTGGTCCGGGGCCGCTCAGGGCATCAAGGACTACTTCGGCACCGGCGTTTTCGACGGGCGGGTGGACTACACCAGCGCCCACAGCGGCACGGCGTCGATCCGGCTGCACTGCGACTCTGTGACCGAGGGGAAGCGCGAGCGTGCCCGCGCGGGGTACTACCCCGGCGTCATCCAACTCGAGCCGAACACCGAGTACGTGTTCTCCGCGTGGACGAAGACTGATGGGCTCAAGGACGGGCAGGCTCAAGTGAGTCTCCACCCGCAGCAGGCGAGCGCCACTATCCGCGCGAGCGCTGACTGGACGCTGTCCGAGGCGCGTTTCAAGACCGACGATGCGCACACCACCACCGGCGTCTATACGCTGATCTACGAGCCGGGAACTGTCTGGTTCGATGACCTGTCGCTCACGAAAGTCGGGGACGAGACGAATCTGCTCCCCAATCCGAGCTTCGAAAGCCCGGGGCCCTCGCCCGTTGAGATCGCGCAGGGCGTCCCGTACCGCCTCCTGCCCGCCTTCGAGAAGCACGCCGACGCGAACGCATTCCTCCGGGGCACTCTGAGCACCACGCGGTTCGGCCAGGGGCGCGTCGGAATGCTCTCCGTGGGGCCGCCCATGCACCAGATGCTGACGCCGGGGCCAAGCGGGCCCGTCGCCTACTGCCGGCAGGACTACGATTACTACCTGCAGTACGCCGCGCGGCTGATCCTGTGGGGCGCGGCGAAGATGCCCCCCGTATCGGTTGCCGGCGATGCCCCGATGACCCTGGCCGCCGGTGAGCCCGCCACGCTCCCGGTAACCCTCACGGCTGCTGCTGCGGCGCCCAAGAGCACCCTCAGTCTCCACCTGCGGGACCAATACGGGCGCTGTCTCGCCCGGCAGAGGCAGGCCATCGACCTCAAGCGGGGCGGCAACTCGCTGGAGCTGGCCCTGCCCGCGCTTCCGGCCGGGAAGGCCTTCGCGAACCTATGGACCCACTCCGGCGGTAAGGTAACCGGCTTCGGCACCGTCGGCCTGCAGATGGAGAGCGCATCGCGCATAGAGACCGTCGTCCTGTCGCAGGAGAGCTTCGCGCTCGGGGAGCCTCTGAGCGGGAAGCTAACCGTGACCGGCCCCACTACTGGACTGTCGGTGCGCTTCATGGCGCGCGATCTCCACGGCCGACTGGTGGCGGACGAGACGCTGCCGATCAGCGCTGCCCAGCGCGCGTTCAGCCTCCCGATGCCGCCGATGATCACGATCATCGGGTGGCTCGAAGTCAGGTTGCTCCAGGGCGACCGGCCCCTGGACACCCGCCGGGTGGACTTCGGGATCAACAACCTCGCCTTCCCTGGACACCCGCCGGGTGGACTTCGGGATCAACAACCTCGCCTTCCCCCGGGACGAGATTCAGCACGTCATGTGGATGGGATATCCCAACGATTTCGTGGGGCCGATGATGGCGGAGGAGTTCAGCCGCAATGGTGTGGACTCGTTCTACGACGGCGGGAACGTGGGCTACGGCCCGTATGCGAACCAGCGGTGGCTGCCGTATTCAATCCGCTTCACCGATGCAAAGACCGACTGGTATCAACTCAAGCCCACCCGGGAGCCGGATGACCTGGTGCGCGCCCCATGTCTGACCAACCCGACGTACCGGGACGAGGTCCGCGACACCCTCACGAAGGTTGCGACCCGCGGCCTGCGGTACGGTGTGTCCGATTTCACCCTGGGCGACGAGAACATGTTCGTGTCGGGCCGATATGACCTGTGCCTGTCAGAC